>JAEZBF010000193.1 GCA_023427545.1 Pseudomonadota bacterium | reverse complement strand
GCATTCATCGGCGGGACCAGCTAAAACGCCCGCCGATGAATCCGGTTACCGCCCAGCGCCGCCACTACGAAGACCTTACGCTGGGCGAAGTGATCGCTCTCGGGCAGATCACTGTGACGAAGGAGATGATCATCTCCTTCGCGCGTGAGTTCGACCCTTTTCCTTTCCATCTGGACGAGGCTGCCGCCAAGAGATCGCTGCTCGGCGGACTCGCCGCAAGCGGCTGGCAAACGGCAGCGCTGAGCCTGCGGATGCTAGGCGATGCCTTCCTCAATCACGTTGCGAGCATGGGGGGCCTCGGGTTCTCCGACCTGAAGTGGAAGAAGCCGGTTATGGTGGGAGACACCGTTGGCGGGACCGCCACGATTTCAGGCTTGCGCCGCAGCAAGGGTCACCCCGATCGCGGCATCGTCACCCTGGACTTCGACATCCGCAACCAGCGCGGCGAAGCCGTGATGACCATGCGGCTCGCCAACCTCATCGAGGTGCGTGATCCGGAAAGCGGCACGATGGCGATGCCCGAAGTGCCCTATGACGTTACGACGGCGACGCGATGACCCGCTGGTTTGAGGACATCGTCATCGGAGAGAGCTTCCCGCTCGGCAGCCACGTCTTCACCGAAGAGGAGATCATCCGCTTCGGCGAGCGGTACGATCCGCAGTATTTCCACGTCGATCGCGAGGCGGCCACTCACAGCCATTTCGGCGGGCTCATTGCGTCCGGCTGGCACACGGTGAGTATCGGCCATCGCAAGATGGTCGACGCGCTCTTCGCGGAGGAGGATCGGCTACGTGGGCTGGGACAGAAGCCCGGCGTCTCCGGGCCCTCACCCGGCGTCAACAAGATGGAGTTCAAGGCGCCGGTTCGGCCAGGAGATACCGTCACCTATACCCTGATGGTCACCGGCAAGCGCCCGTCAAATTCAATCCCCGGTTGGGGCCTGCTCTTCAACACCGTTGATGCGGTGAACCAGCGCGGTGAGCTGGTTTATCACGCCGAATTCGCCGGCTTCTCCAAGCTCCGAGAGTACCGCATGCCGCTGCGGCTACGTGCCCTCGCGGCATTGACCAGCGTGCCGGCATTGCGGAAATTGCTGCGCCGCTAGGATTCGCCCGATATGCGCAAGCTGCTGTTCGTCATTGCCGTGCTCACGTTGCTGCCCGCCGCACCAGCGTTGGCTCAGGTCAGCCCGGCCGAAGGCAATTGGGCGTGCCGCGCCAATATCGACGGCACCCGGGCGGGCATCCTCACCATCTTCGCGGGCAGCTACGGTTACGCGTCGCGCAACTTCGGTTCCAAGGCGTCCGGCACCGGCGACGTACAGCTCGCGACCGACGGCGCTACGTTCCTCGACGGCAGCCTTGTGGTCGGTGCGGGGATCACGATCGCACTCGCCAGCATAGACGAACAAGGCCAGGACGTGCTGACGCTCTATCAGCCGCAGCCCGATGGCTCGGCGATGAAGCCCATCCTCACCTGCACGCCACGGTAGGCGTCAGGCTTGGGCGGGGCCACGTTCCGTGGCACAAACCGGCATGACCGCACCGACCGATGGGCAGCCGCCGCGCAGCAGGGACAGCCGTCTACGGTCGACCCTGCGGCTGCTCTATCACGGCCACTCACCTCTGGCGCAGCGGTTCCAGTTCGCCGTCCTCGTCATCGACCTGCTGATTATCGCATTCTTTGTCACGGCTCCCATCTTCCGCGGCCGCGACATCTTCCTCTGGATCGATTTCGGTATCGCAGCACTCCTGGTTGCCGATCTCGTCGCCCGGGCGCTCGCCAGCACCGACATCGTGCGTTGGCTACGCCAGCCCACCACAATCGTCGATCTCTTCATCCTGGCCACGCTTCTCGCGCCGGCCTGGCTGGTGAACCTCGGCTTCCTGCGTATCCTGCGGCTCTGGACGCTCTCAAACAGTGGCTTTCTGTGGCGCCCGCTACGTAAGCCCAAGCTCGAGCGCTGGGAGGAACCCGGTCGGGCCATCGTCAACTTGATCGCCTTCGTGTTCATCGTGACGGGGCTGGTCTACACCTTCTTCGTTAACCGCGACGCCGGCATCGACGGCTATATCGACGCGCTCTATTTCACCGTCAGCAGCATCACGACGACCGGGTATGGCGACATCACCCTGCCCGGCACATTGGGCAAGATTGTCTCCATCGCCGTCATGCTGAGCGGCATCACTTTGTTCGTGCGTCTAGGTCAGGCGGTCTTTCGTCCGTTCAAGGTCCGCTTCACCTGCCCGCAATGCGGCCTGTCGCGGCATGAACCCGATGCGGTGCATTGCAAGGCATGCGGACATCTCCTCAACATCCCCGATGAAGGGGGCGGCTGAGGCTCAGGCGCCGAGCGCCAGCTGGTCGGCAGCGATGCGGTCCATCAGCGGCTCCAGTTCACTTCCTCTGACACCCTGCGCATCGCGCCGCTTCTTGAAGTTGGCGATGGGCTGCGACAGCACGTCGGCGAGGTCTTCCGAGCAGGTGAAGTCGCCGGCCACGCGCCGCACCTTGGAATTGTCGAACAGCGCAGCCCAGGTCTTGTCACCGAGGAGCGGGCCGGCCCACTCCGAGTGGTACCGGACCATCGTGTCGGTCGGGACGTGGACGATGTTGGCCTTCACCCCCAGGCCTTCTGCGATCGTCGAGTAGATGGCATCCCAGGTGCAGCCGCGGCTAGACGTGATGTGGAAATCCTCACCCAATGCTTCACGCTTGCCGAACAGCCCAATGAACGGCACCGCAAAATCCTCTGACCGCGTCAGCGTCCACGGCGTGGTGCCGTCGCCGGACACCAGCACCGGTTTACCCGCAAGCATGCGGTGGCCGATGACGTCTCCCTCGTTCATCATCGTCGG
>JAEZBF010000082.1 GCA_023427545.1 Pseudomonadota bacterium | reverse complement strand
ACCCGATGGGCATGGTCGGGGAAACGCTGGGCGTCGACGTCTCGGTGATCTCGGCCGAGACCCTGGCGATGCGCAACATCGAGCTGGTGCTGCACCGCTGCCACCTGCAGATCGAAGCATTGATGGCAACGCCCTATGCCTCCGGACTGGCGACGCTCGTCGACGATGAGGCGCAGCTAGGCGTGGCGTGCGTCGACATGGGCGGGGCGACGACCACGGTCTCGGTGTTTGCCGAGGGACAGCTGGTCTATGCCGATGCAATTACGATCGGCGGTCATCACCTGACGCTGGACCTCGCGCGGCAGCTTTCGGTCAGCGTCGCGGACGCGGAACGGCTGAAGACGCTGCACGCCAGCGTGCTGCCGGGGCAGGCGGACGAGCGCGATCTCATCCCGATCGTTCCGGGCGGGGCGAGCGCCGACGAGGCGCCCGGACAGGTGCCACGTTCGGCGCTGACGCGCATTGTGCGGCCGCGAATCGAGGAAGTGCTGACGGCGGTCAAGGACCGCATGCAGGCGACCGGCATGATGGACGTCTGCGGCCGGCGGTTCGTGTTGACGGGCGGGGCAAGCGAGCTGACGGGTCTGCCCGAGGTGGCGCGGCGGGTGCTCGCCCGCAACGTGCGCAACGGACGGCCGATGGGGATTTCGGGCATGCCCGAGATGGCAAAGGGGCCGGCTTTCGCAACGGTCGCCGGCATGCTGATCTACCCACAGGTTTGCCAGCATGAGTACGCCGAGCCGCGGCGTGTCGCCAAGCTCACCGGAACCGACGGTTATTTCAGCCGCGTGGGCAACTGGCTGCGGAGCAGCTTCTAGCGGGCGGTCGCGTCAGGGACTCACCTCGCCGGCGGAGAGGGGCGTGCGGCCCTTGCGCCAGGCTCCCGGTGGCAGGCCGACGAAGCGCTTGAAGGCGCGGTGGAACGCGGCTTCGGACTCGTAACCCACCTCAGCACCGACCTGCGCGATGCTGACGCCGGGATGCTCGAGCATTCGGCTCGCGAGCTGCAGCCGCCAGCGGGCGAGGTACTGCATCGCCGGCATCTCGACGATCTCGGTGAAGCGACTGGCGAAGGTGGTGCGCGACAGGCCGACCTCGCGCGCCAGGCGGTCGAGCGTCCACTCCTCGGCGGGACGGGCGTGGATGAGGCGCAGGGCCTGCCCGATGTGCGGATCGCGGAGGGCGGAGAGCCAGCCGCGGGAGTCCTCGGGCAAGGACTCGATGTGATTGCGGACGACCTCGACGAACATCAATTCGCTGAGCCGTGCGAGGATCGTCTCTCCGCCGGCCCGCTTACTACCGCCCTCGGCCATCGCCGCGCGGAACAGGTCGGTGACCCAGGACGTGCCGCCCGGCGGGTGGCGGGCACAGAGCATGGCGGGAAGTGCCGCCAGCAGCGGATTGAAGGGACGCGCGTCGCAGCCGAGATAGCCGCAGATGAAATGCGTGCGATCCGGACCCCCGCCGCCGTGCAGGAAGGTGAACGGCAGGTGCTCGTCGATCGGGTTGTAGTACATCGCCATGTTCGGCTCGCCGCGCTGCCCGGGCGACGAACTGAGGACGTTCGGCGCGCCAGTCGGAAAGACGACGACGTCGCCGGCTTCGACCCTCACCGGCGGCAGCGAACCGTCGCCGATCGCCGCCCAGCATGAGCCCGACATGACCGCGTGGAACGAAATGATGTGCTCGGCCCCCGGCATCACCGCGGCGGCAATTTCCTCAGTCCCTGGACTCTCACCGATCCAGGGCGAACTGGCATCGATGTCGAAATAGATCGCGCCGGTCATCCGTACCGCGCGAAGCACGTCGGACAGCACATCCATGGTCTGCGTCTCCGCTGGACGACAAAGCATTCGGCAGAGGAAGCAAGAGCCAGGGACTATCGGGCAGAGCGGGCCGGCGGGCAAGCGGGCGCCCCTCGCGTCGGTCGGCGCCCGGACGCTTGAGCAAGAAATCCGGACGATTCGACATTTGCCGGCCTCAGGCCGCGGCCTAGCGTCCTCATCGGGGATTTGCGGCTCTGGGAGGACCCGATGAACACCGAACTCATTGATTCATTTGCAACTAATCTGCGCGGAAAACTCATCCGCCCCGGCGACCCGGGCTATGACGACGCCCGCGCGCTCTACAACGGGATGATCGACAAGCGGCCGCGGATGATCGCGCAGTGCGCGGACGTTGCGGACGTGATTGCCGCCGTAAACTTCGGGCGGGAGAACAAGCTGCCGGTGGCGATCCGGGGCGGCGGGCACAACGGGTCGGGAATGGGCAGCGTCGATGACGGGCTGGTCATCGACATGTCGATGATGCGCGGCGTGCGGGTCGACCCGAAGAACCACACGGTGCGGGTCGGGGCAGGGTGCACCACCGGGGACGTGGACCATGCCACCCACGCGTTCGGGCAGGCGGTGCCGTTCGGGATCATCTCGACCACCGGGGTAGCTGGCCTGACGCTCTCGGGAGGGCACGGCTACCTGAGCCGGCAGTATGGGCTTGCGATCGACAATCTGATCGAGGCCGACGTGGTGCTGGCCGACGGCAGCTTCGTGACGGCAAGCGAGACGGAAAACACTGACCTGCTATGGGCCTTGCGTGGGGGCGGGGGAAATTTCGGGGTGGTGACGAGTTTCCTGTTCCGCACCCACCCGGCCAAGATGCTGTACGGCGGCCCGATCATCTTCGAGATGAGCGACGCGCCGGCGGTGATGAAGTGGTACCGCAAGTTCCAGGCCAACTCGCCGGACGACTTCTACATCTTCCTCGGCCTCCAGTCGGTGCCGGCAACTGCGCCATTTCCGGAGGAGCACTGGGACAAGCGGATGTGCGTGCTGCTCGTCGCGCACAACGGTGAGGACGGGGAGGCGGCGGTCAACAAGATCCGAGCCGAGCTGCCAAAGCCGATCATCGACTGGTGCGGGCCTATTCCATACCCGGCGCTGCAGTCGATGTTCGACCCATTCTACCCCAAGGGCATGCAGTGGTACTGGAAGGGCGATTTCGTCAAAGACCTGCCGGATGCGGCAATCGAAGCCCACGTCGAGCACGCGACGAAGGGCAATTCCTTCTCCTGCATGCATCTCTACCCGATCGACGGGGCGGTGCACCGCCGGCAAAAGGACGAGACCGCCTGGAATACGCGCGATGCAACCTGGTCCATGGTGATCGCGGCGGTCGATCCCGACCCGGCGGGGGCGAGCTTCATCAAGACGTGGGCGAAGGACTACTGGCAGGCGGTGCATCCGCACGACCTCGCGGGCGCCTATCCCAACTTCATGATGGCAGAGGATGGTGCAACGCGGATGCGGGATACCTTCGGCAGCAACTACGACCGGCTGGCTGAGGTGAAGGGACGGTTCGACCCGCTCAACCTGTTTCAAGTGAACCACAACATACGGCCTTCAGCGTAGCCGCAAGAGGTCCGTCGGCGGTCCCCGAGAAACCGCCGACGGCGGAAATCGTACACGAGCAGGCGTCCGCAATCGCTTAACGGCATCTTGCGGGCGCCAGCATGTCGTTGTTTAAGGCGAATGCCGCACCGGGCGTGCACAGCATGGGCCAAT
The DNA here is from genome assembly GCA_023427545.1 of Pseudomonadota bacterium. Lineage (GTDB taxonomy): Bacteria > Pseudomonadota > Alphaproteobacteria > Rhizobiales > Devosiaceae > JAEZBF01. The sequence continues at coordinate 3,695 of JAEZBF010000082.1, read as the reverse complement.
GGATAACGTAGACCTCACCGCCTGCGATCGCGAACCGATTCATATTCCCGGAGCCGTGCAACCGCATGGCGTGCTGCTGGTCCTCTCCCGGGAGAGCGAGCGGATCGAGCAGGCCGGCGGCATCTGCGGAGACTACTTCGATCTCGCACCGGCCTCCCTGATCGGGCGGAGCTTCGGCTCGCTCGATCGCGATGGCAGCCGCGACGTCGATTTCGCACACTGCAGTAACGAGCCGTCGTATGTCGGCGGCATCGTTGCGGCGGACGGGCGCGACCTCGACGTCGTCGCCCATCTCGTGGCCGACAAGCTGGTGGTCGAGATCGAAGCAGCGCCGGGGCGCCGCCGGTCGGGGGCGCAGCTGGCGCGCAATGTCGAGGCGGTCGGGGCGATGTTCCGGGCCGCAAAGACGCTGGACCAGCTCTGCCAGACGGCAGCCTTTCAGTTCCGCGAGCTGACCGGTTTCGACCGCGTGATGATCTATCGCTTCCTGCCGGATGAGACGGGGAGCGTGATCGCGGAGGCGAAGGCGGACGACCTCCCGGCGTTTCTCCACCATAGGTACCCAGCGAGCGACATCCCGCGGCAGGCGCGGGCACTCTACGTGCGCAACGTCATCCGGGTAATCCCAGACGCCAAGTATGTGCCGAGCCCACTGGTGAAGGAGGATCGCGGCGAGCCGCCCCTCGACATGTCGAACTGCCACCTGCGCAGCGTGTCGCCGATCCACCTGCAGTACCTCGCGAACATGGGCGTGGTCGCCTCGGCTTCGATCTCGATCATCAGCGAAGGGGAGCTCTGGGGGCTGGTGGCGTGCCATCACGGGGAACCGAAGTATCTCTCGTTCGACGACCGGACGCAGTGCCGGCTTTTAGCCGGAATCCTGTCGCAGCAGGTCACGAGTTTCGAGGAAGCCGAGCTCTATCGCGAGCGTCTGCGGGCCCGAGCCGCCGAGGATGAACTGCTGACGCTGCTTGCGCGTGAGACGTCAGCGGATGACATGCTTGCGAGCCATGCCGAGGACCTGATGCGGACCATTCCGTCGCATGGCGCAGCGGTGCGGCGGCAGGACCGGTTGTGGATCGCCGGGCGCACGCCTTCAGAGGCGGAGGTGATGGCGCTCAGCGACTGGCTGCTTCGCAAGCCAGCCGGCAATGCGTTCGCGACGGCAGAGCTGGGAGAGGTGTATCCGCCCGCTATAGGCTTCACGGGAACTGCGGCCGGCCTGTTGGCGGCCACGATCGACGAGGGGGAGCGGTATCAGCTCCTTTGGTTCAGGGCGGAGCAGGTCGAGGTCATTGAGTGGGCCGGCAATCCGCACAAGGCGGTGGAGCCGGGAGGCACGGGCGTGTTGACGCCGCGCAAATCGTTCGACGCATGGCGCGAGACGGTGCGTGGGCGCGCGGAAGCCTGGTCGCCCACCGAGATCGAGGCGGCCGACCGGCTGGCCCGCGCCGTCGCCGAGCTGCACCGCACCCACAGCATCAACCGGCTCAATGCGACGCTCCAGGAAGCGCTCAAGTCACGGGACAGCCAGCTGGCTGAAAAGGACAGCCTGTTGCGCGAGGGCGACCACCGCATCCAGAACAGCCTGCACATTCTGGGCAGTATGCTGACGATGCAACTGCGCCAGACCACCGATCCGGTGGTCCGGCCGCAGCTCGAGGAGGCGCTGAGCCGGGTGCAGGCAGTGTCGGCCGTGCACCGGCGACTGCACCGGACCAACCAGCCGCAGGTCATCGACGTCGACAGCTACCTCAAGGAGCTGCTCAACGATATCGGGCGCTCGCTTGGGCCGGAATCGGCGCGGGAACTGCGCGTGCACTCGACGCCGCTGCCGGTGCCGACGGAGGTCGCGATGTCGCTCGGGCTGATCGTGACGGAGCTGGTGCTGAACGCAGCGAAGTATGCCTATGACGGGCGCTCCGGGCCCGTGGAGGTGACCGTCGAAGGGGGTGCTGAGCGGCTGCGCGTGCGCGTGCGCGACTACGGCAAGGGACAAACGTCCACGCGGCCGCAGGGTACCGGGTTCGGCTCCAGGCTGATGGCAAGTCTCGTCGACCGGCTGAATGGCGAGCTCCGGCGGTCCGATGCGGCGCCCGGCCTCAGCGTCACCATCGAGATGCCGCTGCGTTCCCCGCGCGTCCCAGGCGCCGCCCTGTGAGCGTGCTCGCCGCGATCCGGGCGGCCACGGCCGAACGGCACAAGGAGCTCGAGCTGCGACTCGATATCGTCGAACGGCTCAGTCGGAAGGAGGAGCGCGGCCCGATCATGGAGCGCTACTTCAGGCTCTATGCCGCGGCCGAGGCGCGACTGCTTCCCAGGCTCAGTGCGGTGGAGGGGCTGGACTACGCCGGCAGGTTGAAGACACCGCACCTGCGGCAGGATCTCGAGACGATCGGCCTGCCTCTCGCCGAACCGAAGGAGGGCGTAGCTCTGCCGCCGCTCTCGGGCACCAGCGAAGCGCTGGGATTCGCCTACGTGCTCGAAGGCGCGACGCTCGGTGGCCGGGTGATCCGCAAGCAGCTGGCGCGCCGCGGCGTACCGGCGGCGGAGACTCGATTCTTCGACGGCTATGGTGACGATACTGGGCGGCGCTGGTCGACGTTCTGCGCGGTGCTCGAGCGTGACTGTGCGCCCGCGCCCGAGAAGGCCGTCGCCGGCGCAATTGCCGGTTTTTCCTATGTCGCGCACGGCCTGTTGGGCTGAATCCCAGGCGTTTCCAGGCATGGTTAACCGGACGTGACCGGGCCTGCCGGGCTGTCGCAAAATGCAGCAATGGTTAACGCAGAAGGCCGCCTTGTTAGGGGGCGGTTAACGAATTGGCGACTAAAACCTTAACCCACAAGCCAGCCAATTCGGGGCCATACATGACCATCAATCTGACCATCCCGGACATCCAGGAACTCAAGCCCCGCATCACGGTGTTCGGCTGTGGCGGCGCCGGCGGCAATGCCGTCAACAACATGATCGCCTCCGGCCTGGAGGGCGTGGATTTCGTCGTCGCCAATACCGACGCCCAGGCGCTGGCGCTGAGCAAGTCGCCGCGGATCATCCAACTGGGCGTCTCGGTTACCGAGGGTCTAGGCGCGGGCTCGCACCCCGAGGTCGGCCGGGCTGCAGCCGAAGAGAGCTACGACGAGATCAATGATCATCTCTCCGGCGCGCATATGGTGTTCATCACCGCGGGCATGGGCGGCGGCACCGGTACCGGTGCGGCGCCAGTCGTTGCGCGGGCCGCGCGGGAGCAGGGCATCCTGACGGTCGGCGTTGTGACCAAGCCATTCACCTTCGAGGGCGCCCGCCGGGCGCGACTCGCCGAGGAGGGGATCGACGAGCTGCACCGTCACGGCGACACGCTGATCATCATCCCGAACCAGAACCTGTTCCGGGTCGCCAACGAGAAGACGACCTTCGCCGACGCCTTCAAGATGGCCGACCAGGTGCTCTACTCGGGGGTGGGCTGCATCACCGACCTGATGGTCAAGGAAGGGCTGATCAACCTCGACTTTGCCGACGTGCGCGCGGTCATGTCCGAGATGGGCAAGGCCATGATGGGCACCGGAGAGGCGTCGGGCGAGGACCGCGCCCTGCTTGCCGCCCAGAACGCCATCGCCAACCCCCTGCTGGACGAAACCAGCCTGAAGGGCGCCAAGGCCGTGCTGGTCAACATCACCGGCGGCATGGACATGACCCTG
>JAEZBF010000346.1 GCA_023427545.1 Pseudomonadota bacterium | reverse complement strand
GGTGAACTCGTCGGTGGTCAATGTCTACGCGACCACCATCCGACATACGACATCACCGCTCGCCGACGATCCCTTCTTCCAGCAGTTCCTCGGTGGGGGAATGTTTCAGCAGCGCCCGCGAGCGTCCCAGTCTCTGGGGTCCGGCGTGATCGTGGACCCCTCCGGCGTGATCCTCACGAACAGCCACGTGGTGAGCGGCGCCACTGACATCCGCATCTCTCTGGCAGATGGCCACGAGTACCCGGTGGACCTCGTCCTCAACGATACTCAGACGGATCTCGCCGTACTTCGTGTCCGCACCCCCGGCACCGCAAAGTTCCACGCCATTTCCTTCGGCGACTCCGATGCGCTCGCGGTGGGGGACCTTGTACTCGCAATCGGAAATCCTTTCGGGGTCGGCCAAACCGTCACGAGCGGCATCATCTCGGCCCTCGCCAGAACCGGCGTCGAAAGTTCGAACTACGAGTTCTTCATCCAGACCGATGCCGCTATCAATCCCGGAAATTCGGGAGGTGCGCTGGTCAATCTGCGCGGCCAGCTGATCGGTATCAACACTGCGATCTTCTCTCGGTCGGGCGGCTCGATAGGAATCGGGTTCGCTATTCCGGCCAACCTTGCGCGGGTCGTGGCGCAGGCGGGAATAGCTGGTCACAGCGTGGTGCGGCCTTGGTTCGGCGCCCGCTTGCAGGACGTGACTTCCGACATCGCTGCCGGCCTTGGCCTGGAGGTGCCCCGTGGAGCCATCGTGACGGAGGTTGCGCCCGGTGGCCCGGCGGAACGGGCGGGGTTCCAGTCCGGCGACATCATTGTCTCTGTCGATGGCTTCGATATCGCCCAGCCAAGTGCGTTCGACTTCCGGTTGGCGACCCAGGAAATCGGCAAGAAGGTAAGCATCGGATACGTTCGGAACGGTAAGCCGGAGAACGCGACGCTGACCTTGGAGGCGGCGCCGGATGCGGACCGGCTGACGATTTCGGGGAACACGAGGTTCGCAGGAGCTACGGTCGAGACACTCACCCCCGCGACGGCGCAGGAGGTGGGGCTGCCGTTCGAAGCCGCGGGCGTATTCGTCCGCTCGGTCGAGCCCGGATCACCCGCCGCACGCACCGGTCTGCAGATGGGGGATCTCATCCTGTCGCTCAACGGACGTGATATGACGGACGCCGAGACCTTTCGGTCGATAGCGACAGCCCGTCCGCGAAGCTGGCAGATCGTGCTCCAGCGTAACGGCCGCGTCTTCAAGGCGATTGTGAGCGGATGACAGACCTGTTCGGCACCGCTGAGGATGCCGCGGCGATGAGCGTTGACGATCCGGCGAGCCGTCCGTTGGCCGATCGGCTGCGGCCGGCATCCCTCAAGGAGGTGATTGGCCAGCAGCACCTGCTCGGGCCGAACGGCACGCTGACGCGCACGATCGCCTCAGGTCGGCTGGGATCACTGATCCTGTGGGGACCTCCCGGTACGGGAAAGACCACGGTTGCCCGCCTCCTTGCCGATGCAGCGGGGTATCGCTTCGAGCAAATCTCTGCGGTGTTCTCCGGCGTCGCCGACCTAAAGAAGGTGTTTGAGCGGGCGCGTGCCGAGCGCGCGAAAGGCCACCGCACGCTGCTGTTCGTGGACGAAATCCATCGCTTCAACCGGGCGCAGCAGGACAGCTTCCTGCCGGTGATGGAGGACGGCACCGTGGTGCTCGTCGGCGCGACGACAGAGAACCCCAGTTTCGAGCTCAACTCGGCCTTGATGTCTCGGTCGCAGGTGCTGGTATTCCAGCCGCTTTCGCCCGATGACCTTGCCCAGCTCGCGGCACGTGCCGAAGCCGCCCTCGGAGCGCCGTTGCCCCTCGACGACAATGCCCGCAACGCCCTCTACGGGCTCGCGGACGGCGACGGTCGCGCTCTGCTGGGATTGATCGAGGAACTGGTCGCCGCAGCGCGTCCCGGTGAGGTGTTGGACACCGCACAGATGCTGGAGGTCGTCCAGCGCCGCGCGCCGATCTACGACAAGAAGCAGGACGGCCACTACAACCTGATCTCGGCGCTCCACAAGACCGTCAGAGGCTCCGATCCGGACGCCGCGCTCTACTACTTCGCCCGTATGCTCGATGCCGGCGAGGACCCGATGTTCCTCGCCCGCCGGCTGATCCGGATGGCTGTCGAGGACATCGGTTTGGCCGACCCGCAGGCACTGCCGCTCGCCGTTGCCGCGCGCGATGCCTATCACATGCTCGGCACGCCGGAGGGCGAACTGGCGCTCGCTCAGATCGTCGTCTACCTCGCGCTCGCGCCGAAATCGAACGCGGTTTACACCGCCTTCAAGGCGGCCACCGCGCTCGCGCAGGAAACCGGCTCGCCGATGCCGCCCAAGCCCATCCTCAACGCACCAACCCGGATGATGAAGAAGCAGGGCTACGGTGGCGGCTACATCTACGACCACGACACGCCAGAGGCCTTCTCCGGCCAGGAGTACTTCCCGGAGAAGCTGGGCCGCCAGAGCTTTTACCACCCGGTCGAGCGCGGGTTCGAACGGGAGCTGAGCAAGCGGCTAGACTATTTCACCAAGCTCAGGGCAAAGAAGGCGGAAGAGGGCTGACCCTCGGTCGGAGACCACCCATGACATCATACCTTCTCGTGGGCGCGGGTGGCGCCATCGGCGCGATGCTGCGATTCGGCTACTCGAGCATCATGGGCCGCGTCTGGCCGTCGGACTTCCCGCACGGCACGCTCGTCATCAACGTCGCCGGCTCGCTGCTCATGGGCTTGCTCGTTGGCGTCCTTGCGCGAACGCTTCCTGAAGGACAGGAGAACATCCGCCTCTTCGCCGCCGTGGGCATCCTCGGCGGCTTCACCACGTTCTCCACCTTCTCGCTCGATGCGCTCACGCTCATCCAGCGGGGGCAGTTTGCGATGGCGCTGGTCTACATCTTGCTGTCCGTCCTGTTCTCGATCGCCGGGGTCTACGTCGGATTGCTGCTGACGCGCGGAGCGATAGCGTGAGCAGCATCCGACAGCAGGTCGTTGCCCGCGACGAAGACGGCATGCGGCTCGACCGCTGGTTCGCGACGCATTTTCCGCAAGTCACGTTCGGGCACCTGCAGAAGCTTATCCGCACCGGTCAAGTGCGGGTCGACAAGGGCAGGGCCAGGACCAATACCCGATTAGTCTCGGGACAGGTGGTGCGGGTTCCGCCGATCGACGCCGCGCCCGAGACCGCCGCGACAAAAGTGGTCAGCAAGGACGCGGAGTTCCTGCGGGAGCTGATCCTCTATGAGGACGACGAGCTCTACGTCTTCAACAAGCCGCATGGGCTTGCGAGCCAAGGCGGCAGCGGCACGAAGCGGCACATGGATGGGCTGCTGCGCAGCCTGCCCAACAGCAAGGGCGAGGCGCCGCGGCTGGTGCATCGGCTGGATCGCGATACCTCGGGGTGCCTGGTGGTCGCCAAGACCCGCGCGGCTGCCAGCCATTTCGGTGCGGTGTTCCGGACGCGTGCGGCACGCAAGATCTATTGGGCGGTCGTTGCAGGCACGCCGCACCCCAAGCAGGGCAGCATCTCGTGTTTCCTTGCCAAGCAGGGAACAGGGGACGGCGAGCAGATGGTCGTGGTCGAGAACGGCACGCCGGGCGCCGTTCACTCCATGAGCTACTATTCGACGACCGACACCGCCGGCCGGCGCTTCGCGTGGGTCACGCTTAAGCCGGTGACAGGCCGCACGCATCAGTTGCGCGTCCACATGGCTCAGCTCGGCACGCCCATCCTGGGCGATCCCCGGTACTTCAACATCGAGAATTGGGAGAAGCCCGAAGGCCTGGGGCAGGGGCTCCATCTCCACGCCCGGCGCATCAGCGTGCCGCTGCCCAACGGCAAGCGGCTCGATGTGTCGGCGCCGCTGCCCTTGCACATGCTCACGACATTCGGCGCCCTCGGTTTCGATGCGAACCGCTACGACGCGCAGATCGCCGACCCGGAGGACGAGTAGCTCTCACGAACGCGCGAGCGGGGGATGAATGTCGCCCAACCCGTGTTCCAATCGGAAGTGGCCAATCCCGGCCATGAGGGAGAGCAAGCATGAAGACTGCCCTGATCGTTGCCACATCCGTCTTCCTGTCCGCGGCTGGACAGGGGGGCGTCGCTCTGGCGCAGGACGCCGCCAACATGACCTTCTTCATCACCAGCGTGGGCAGCGGCGATGGCGCCAATCTGGGAGGGCTCGAGGGCGCCGACGCGCAATGCATGAAGCTCGCGGAAGCAGCGGGTTCGACCGGCAAGACCTGGCGGGCCTATCTCAGCGCTGAGGGCCTGAATGCACGCGACCGCATCGGCAACGGCCCCTGGCAGAATTTCGCCGGAGAGGTCATCGCCACCGATGTCGCCAGCCTGCACAGCGACGACAACAAGATCAGCAAACAGACTGGCCTCACCGAAACAGGCGCAACGGTGAATGGCCGTGGCGACCAGCCCAATCAGCACGACATGCTGACCGGCTCGAATGCAGACGGCACGCTGGCGGCAGGCAAGACCTGCAACGACTGGACCAGTAATGGTGACGGGGAGGCGATGCTGGGCCACCACGATCGTATGGGACCCGACACGCTCGCTACCGCCACCTCCTGGAATGCCGCACATCCGTCGCGCGGCTGCGGCCAACAGGCGCTGATCGGCACGGGCGGCAACGGCTACTTCTACTGCTTCGCCGCCGACTGACCTGCGGCTACGGGGGCGGTGACAGCCGCACGGTTTGGGTGCATCTGAGGCGCAAACAGGAGTATCCCGCTTGCGCCTCGTAATATTCGACCTTGACGGTACGCTGATCGACTCCGTCGCCCTGATCGTCGAAACGCTGACTGCAGCGTTCCAGGCGATCGGGGAGCCGGCGCCGCAGGAGTCCGCCATCAGGGCCATCTCCGGGATTACCGCCGCCGAAGCGATGGGGATCCTTGCGCCGAACGCGGACACGGACCGGCTGGCAGAGATTCTTGAGAGCTACCGTTCTCAGTACCGGGAGCGGGCCGGGCTCGCTCGCGAGCCGCTGTTCAACGGGGCGCTGGACGCTCTCGAGCGTCTTCGTTCGCAACCCGGCACCATCCTTGCAGTCGCCACAGGCAAAGCCTACCGGTCCGCGGTGACGCTGTTGACGGCGCATGGCATCCTGGACCGCTTCGCCTCGGTTCAGACTCCCGACCACAACCGGGGCAAACCCGATCCGCAGATGCTGCAGACGGCCATGACACATACCGGCGCAACGCCGGGCCAGACGGTCATGATCGGTGACACCGTGCACGATATGAAGATGGCGAAAAGCGCCGGCGTCGGAGCGATTGGCGTCGCCTGGGGTTATCACGAAGCATCGGCCCTGAAGGACGCCGGCGCGGCCATCGTCATCGAGCGTTTCGATCAGCTAGATGCGGCAATCGACCAACTGGTGGATTGATGAATGCGTGAATTCCTCGAGGATGCTGAAGGTCACCGCAGCGATGGCTACCGCGCAGCGCAAAAGCATGCGCGACAGGAGCTACCGAAGCGGTTCTACAAGGAGGCGGGCGTAACGCCGGTCGAAGGCGGTTTCGCCGTTGTGCTCGACGGCCGCACGACGCGCACGCCGGGTCGCGTCCCAGTGGTTGTCCCGGTGGCCCCGCTCGCGACCGCCATGGCGGCGGAGTGGTCAGTGCAGGGGGAACGGCTCGATCCGGCGAAGATGTCGCTGATCCGGCTGATCAACTCGGCGCTCGAGAGCGGAGAGGCGAAGGTGCCGGCCATGCGGGACGAGATCATCAAGCACGCCGGCAACGACCTGCTGCTCTATCGCGCAGACTCTCCAGAGAGCTTGGTCGCCAGTCAGGAGCAGCATTGGGATGCCGCACTGGTCAAGCTCGCCCGGCATTTTGGCGTCAGCTTCCAACCAACAATCGGCATCAGCCATCAGGCTCAGCCGGCAGCGACCCTCGCAAGGCTGGCGGAGTCCCTGCGGGAGGAGGGGTTGCTCGTCATCACGGCGCTGATCTCGATCACCACGCTGACTGGGTCGGGCCTGCTGGCAATCGCGCTGCTGCACCGGCTGCTCGAGCCTGAGGAGGTGTGGGCGGCTGCCCATGTCGACGAGGACCATCAGGCGGCTCAATGGGGCGAGGTACCTGAAGCGACATCCCGGCGCGAGCGGCGCAAGTCGGAGTTCGATGCCGCGGTCAAGGTGCTGGAGATGATGCGGGCGGACTGAGGGAACGGCTGCACCGCCCAGCCGAATGTCGCATTGCGGCCCGCCGCCATGCGCGGAAGGCTATCCACCTCAAGAAGAAGACGGGTGGAGGACGGGCATGGCCAATCGATTCGTAATCTCGGTTCTCACAATCGGGCTTCTGCTCGTCGGTCCGGCAGTGGCGCAGCAGGGCGGCGGCGGACAACGGCCGCCCGGGATGGAGCTGACGAGCACCGCCTTTGACGAGGGGACGGACATCCCTCTGCGCTTCAGCCAGGCGGCGCCCGGCGCCGCGCCGGGAGAAGGAACATCACCAGACCTGACGTGGAAGAACGTGCCGGAAGGCACGCAGTCGTTCGTGCTGCACTTCCACGACCTGGAGGTCACGCGCCAGAAAACGACCGAGGACCAGATCCAGTGGCTGGTCTGGAACATCCCCGGGACGACAACCAGCATGCCCGAGGGAGTGGCCAGGGGACCGGTGCTGCCGGATGGGAGCTTCCAGATCAGTGCGACCGGGCCGGTCTATCGCGGGCCAGGGGCACCAGCCAGCGGACCGCGCCATCACTACGTGTTCGAGCTCTACGCGCTCGACACCAAGATCGATGTGCAGCCGAGCGACGACGCCTTCGAAACCCGACGCAAGGTCATGGAGGCCATGCAGGGTCATATTATCGGCAAGGCGGTGCTTGCCGGCCTGTTCAAGCGGCCGTCGTGACCTGCGGTACTAGGCGCTCGCGGTCTCCATCATCGGCTTGGCGCGGCGGGCGCCATCCATCGGCACGGCGAAGAGGTCGTATTCATCCGAGCCGGTGACAAAGACATTGAGCTTGTCGCCGGGCTTGATGCCCGTCGCCTCATCGATGATCACCTGGCCATCGATCTCGGGAGCATCCCACTTGCTGCGGGCGATCGCCCGGTTCTCGGCGGGCCGAACGTCGTCAACGAGCACCTCAATGATGCGGCCCACGCGAGAGAGCAGCCGCTTGGTGCTAACGCGCTGCGCGACTTCCATCAGGCGGCCGTAGCGCTCTTCCTTAACGTCCTCCGGAATGGCGGGGAGGGCGTATTCCTCAGCGCGCGCCCCCGACACCGGCTCGTACTTGAAGCAGCCGGCGCGATCGATCTTGGCCTCTTCGAGCCAATCGAGCAGGAACTCGAAGTCCTCCTCGGTCTCGCCGGGGAAGCCGACGATGAAGTTCGAGCGAATGGCGAGGTCGGGGCAGATTTCCCGCCACCGCCGTACGCGGTCCAGTGTCTTTTCCTGGTTCGCCGGGCGCCGCATCGTCTTGAGCACCTGCGGCGAGGCGTGCTGGAACGGAATGTCTAGGTAAGGCAGCACCTTGCCCTCGGCCATCAGCGGGATAACGCTGTCGACGTGGGGGTAGGGGTAGACGTAGTGGAGGCGCGTCCACACGTCCATCTTGCCCAGTTCCTCGACGAGGTCGTGGAAGCGGGCCCGCACCTGCCGGCCATGGAAAGGAGAGGCGGCGTACTTGAGGTCGACGCCATAGGCGCTGGTATCCTGGGAGATCACCATGATCTCCTTGACCCCGCCAGCGACCAGCCTCTCTGCCTCATAGAGCACGCCGGCCACCGGCCGCGAGGCAAGATCGCCACGGATCTGTGGGATGATGCAGAACGAGCAGCGGTTGTTGCAGCCCTCGGAAATCTTGAGGTAGGCGTAGTGCCGCGGGGTCAGCCGCAGCGCCTGCTCGGGCACCAGGTCCGTGTACCTGTTGGGCACCGGCGGCAGCGCAGTGTTTACTGCGTTCACGACCGCTTCGTACTGGTGCGGCCCGGTGACCGCCAGCACGCTGGGGTGTGCATCGCGGATCAGCTGCTCCTCGCCCCCAAGGCAGCCGGTGACGATGACCTTGCCGTTCTCGCTGATTGCTTCGCCGATGGCCTCGAGGCTCTCCGCCTTGGCGCTGTCGAGAAAGCCGCACGTATTGACCAGCACTACGTCGGCGCCCTCGTAGTCGCGCGAGAAGGCATAGCCCTGCGCGCGGAGGGTGGTCATGATGCGTTCGGAATCGACGAGGGCCTTAGGGCAGCCGAGGCTGACCAGTCCAATTTTTGGTGCGGCGTTCATGGCGCGCCTCTTATCCGGAATCGTGGAAAAAGCCAATGAACAGCACCGTGATGGGCGCGCAGGGCAGCTGCGCGCTGGAGGCGCAGCGATTACGCCGAGTTCATTTGCAGATCACGCGCGGTAACGGCGAACTTCCGTTCGACGCCGCACAGTCTAGGGAGCACAGATGCCCGATTTCGCACGCTACGCACCCATTGCCCTCGCGGTGCTGAGGATCGTCGTGGCGCTGCTCTTTATCGAGCACGGCACGCAGAAGCTGTTCGGGTTTCCGGCGATGCAGATGCCGGGGGGCGGACCGCCGATCGGCGGCAGCGGGCTGCCGCCGATCCTGCTGGTCGCCGGCATCCTCGAGTTCGTGGGCGCGCTGGCGATCCTCGTCGGCTTCATGACGCGGCCGGTGGCGTTCGTGCTCGCTGGCGAGATGGCGGTCGCCTACTGGATCGGTCATGCGCCGCTGAGCTTCTTCCCCATGCAGAACTTCGGAGAACCCGCGATCCTGTTCTGCTTCGTCTTCCTCTACCTGATTTTTGCCGGCCCAGGCGCTTTCAGCATCGACGGCCGCGGAGAGGGCGAGGCCGGCCTCAGGTAGAGGCCGGCGGGACCTTGGGTCTGGGCGTCCGCTTGGCCGTCCGGCGCACTGTAGGCCCACGGACGGGCAGGTCCGTCGCAACGATCTCGGAGGAGGGGCGCACCACTGGCGGACTGGGCGGGGTCGGCGGGGTCGGCGTTGTACGGACGGGCTCGCTGACGGTAACGATGTCCTCGTCGGCGTCGGCGAGATCGGAGATCGCGTCCTTGACCTCATCGAGCAGGCTCGAACTGATCCGCGTGCGGGCCACGCTCTCGGTGGCCGCCTCGTGGGATTTGAAGAACACCAGCACTGCCTCGCACACGACGCGCAGAACGATCAGCGACAGCCCGCCAAAGACGGCGATCTCGATTAACCCCCAGAGGCCGTTGCCGAAGTTCGACCCGAAACTCCAGAAAAGGTGGTTGATCGCCCAAACGAAAATCGCAGCGAGACCGAAGGCGTAGAGGATAGGCACCAGCCGGGTCGAGAGCACCGTGTCGAGGCGATAGAGCGTGGGGCCGAGCAGCAGCCGCTTGAGTTCCTCAGAAGTCATGAGGGTTCGTTCCTTTCGAGTCCGGAGGGATCGAGGCACGCGACGCGGAGAGACTACGAGGCTGCTAGGATGAGGCGCTCAGGCCGTCGACACAAGTGCCTCGTGCGAGGCTGGACGCGTCGGCCCGAAGCGCCGCTCGAAGGCCTTGCGAAGCGCTGTGTCCACCTCCGCCATCGATACGAGCTGGCCGAGATCCTCGAAGCTCGTGACTCCTTGGTCGGTAATCCCGCAGGGCACTATGCCGGAATAGTGCGTCAGGTCAGGAGCGACATTGAGTGAGATGCCGTGGAAAGTGACCCACCGCGACACGCGAACGCCGATGGCTGCGATCTTGTCTTCGCGGCCCAGGCCCTTGTCGGGGCGCCTGACCCATACCCCGACTCGTCCCTGCCGCCGTTCGCCCGCGATGTTGAAGGCACCGAGTGTATCGATGATCCACGCCTCCAGCCCCTGCACGAAGCAGCGCACATCACGGCCACGCTCCCGCAAGTCAAGCATCACGTACGCGACCCGCTGGCTGGGCCCGTGATAGGTCATCTGCCCGCCACGCCCCGCTTCGAACACCGGGAAGCGGCCGGGCGTCAGTATGTCCTCCTCTCGGGCGGAGGTCCCCGCGGTGTAAAGGGCCGGATGCTCGACAAGCCAGATGGCTTCGCTCGCGCTCCCGTTGGCGATTGCCGCTGCCCGTTCGCGCATGCCGGCCAGAGCCTCGGGGTAAGCGACAGGCGCATCCGCAATGATCCAGTCCGCCGGCCGACCGTCGTCGCGCACGAGCTTGGGGTCGCAGGAAGTGCCGGCTGTTAACGCTTCGATAACCATGCCGCCCCGATGTTCGGATGCCGCGCGATCGCAGCACTGACGAGTCTATCTATGAGCACTCTGGACCAGATTGAAGTGGACATCGTCGTCGAGCTCGGCGCGACAACGATGCCAATCCACCACCTGCTGCGCATGGGCCGCGGCGCGGTGATCGAGCTCGACGCGACGGAAAACGACCCGCTCCGCATCTACGCCAATCGCACGCTCGTCGCACACGGCGAGGTCAAGGTGGACGATGGCCAGCTCTCCGTTGCGGTCACCGAGAAGATCCTCCGCGCTGGCTGATCCGATCCTTCCATTGCGGGGTTGAGTGGCGCGGAACAGTTTGCTACAGGCTGCGTCGCCCGCCGCAAGTCGGGCCCTACCATGGCGTGCGGTCGTGGCGGAATTGGTAGACGCGCAGCGTTGAGGTCGCTGTGCCGAAAGGCGTGGAAGTTCGAGTCTTCTCGACCGCACCATCGCACCCTGGCGTGGGGTGCACCCGTGAATCAGCGGCGGACGCGGTTCACTACCATCAGCAACCCTTGTGAACTTCTTTTCCACAATGCGCCCACCACACGGTGGCGTGACCTTCCCGTCAGTTCGCTCATGCTAGAACTATTGGTGCGCGATTCGTGGGGGATTGCGCGGTCGAGGCGGCGGCGACCTGATGGCGCGGACGGTCTATATCGTTCTCCATAGTCGGGGGAGATGGTGGGTGGACCTCGAGGGTAAGTCCTTCGGTCCGTTCACCAGCAAGAACACTGCGACTATGGAGGCGATCAGTCTCGCGCGGTTCATGGCCCATGCGGGGCACAAGTGCGAGGTAAGGGTGCCTGACGGCACCGGCCGGTACCCCGTCGAGTGGGAGAGCGAGCCGGACCGACATAGGCGTCCGCCACCGCAGTTCCCGCCGCGCAGGTGGCTCATTCCGGAGCCCGAGGCGGCGACCAGCTGAGGCAGTGGCGGACGCGTTCCGCCAACCCATGCTCAACAAGTCCCGGCCACGCCTCCTGGCCGGCTGCAACAGCATTTTCTGTGGTGCCGTGCTAAGGCATTGAGGCTAATGGTGCGCAAGCGCACCTGCCGACCGACCGAGCCCCGAAATGACCGACGATCCCGGCATCGCTGAAAGCGAAAATCTCCGGACCGCGCCGCTGTCGGTGCGTGGCGAAGACGACAACCTCAATCCTGCCTGGCTCGACACCCTCCAGGAAGCGCTTGCCGCCGGGGACGTGGATCGCCTCGCGACGCTGATGGAGCCGCTGCACGCGTCTGACATGGGTGACGTCCTCGAGGCACTCGTGCCCGACGACCGCGTTCGCCTGGTCAAGCTGCTCGGCGACCGCTTCGACTACTCGGCGCTTACGGAAGTCGACGAGTCCGTCCGCGCCGAGCTGATGGACCAGATCCCCAACGCCGATTTGGCGCGCGGCGTAGCGACCCTCGACAGCGACGATGCGGTCACCCTGCTGGAGGACATCGACGCTCCCGACCGGGAGGCGATCCTTGCCGCACTACCGGCATTCGAGCGGCTGTCGCTCAAGCGCAGCCTCGATTTCCCGGAGGACTCCGCCGGACGGCGGATGCAGACCGACTTCATCGCCATCCCGCCTTTTTGGACGGTCGGTCAGACGATCGATTACCTCCGGGCCGAGCAGGACCTGCCGGACGAGTTCTTCCAGATCTACGTCGTCGACCCCAGTTACAATCTCCTCGGCACGATACCCCTCGATCGCTTCCTGCGCACCAAGCGCACGGTGCGGATCGAGGACATCATGAACCGCAACGTCATCGAGGTTTCCGCGACCGAGGACCAGGAGGAGGCGGCGAGGGACTTCGAGCGCTACGACCTCGTCGAGGTCGCCGTCGTGGACGAAAACCAGCGGCTGGTCGGGGTGCTCACCATCGACGACATGGTCGATGTCATCCACGAGGAAGCGACCGAGGACATCCGCTTGCTGGCTGGTGTCGGCGACGAGGGACTTTCCGACAACGTGTGGAGCGCCGTGCGCAGCCGTTCGACATGGCTGGTGGTCAACCTTTGCACCGCGGTCCTCGCCTCTGCCGTGATCGGGCTCTTCGATGCCACGATCGAGCAAATGGTGGCGCTGGCCGTGCTGATGCCGATCGTCGCCTCAATGGGCGGCAATGCCGCAACCCAGACCATGACCATTACGGTACGCGCGCTTGCAATGCGCGAGCTCGATCGCAAGCGCGTGCGGCGGCTGATTGTGCGCGAGATGACGGTGGGGCTTGTGAACGGCGGCATTTTCGCTGTGCTGATCGGCGTGATCACGGCCATTCGGTTCGGTAACTTCAGCCTCGGCGTGGTCATCGGCCTTGCGATGATCGTCAACATGCTTGCCGCCGGCACGGCCGGCATCCTCATCCCGCTGGGGCTCAACCGCCTCAAGATCGACCCGGCGGTCGCCTCGTCGGTATTCGTGACGACGGTCACCGACGTGGTGGGGTTCTTCGGCTTCCTTGGTCTCGCGGCCGTTTGGTTCGGTCTGATCTGAAGGGACCTGACCGCCATCACCTCGCCGTGTTCCGGCCGGTGGGTTGCCAAGCTCGCGCCACGCGGTTAACGATTCACTGCCGGCGGGGGGCATCGCTGCCGCCGGTGCTCAATGGCCACAAGGAGCAGCAATGCCAAGCCAGACACGGAACGCGGCGCCGTGGCGCGCCGCCACATGGGTAATGATTTGCCTCATATCCATGGGCCTCGTGTTCTCCGTGATTGCCGGCGCCTGATCGGCGCCTCCTTCGGAGCAAAGATTTGAGGGGAGGGGCACCGGCCACTGGCGCCCCTCCTTCGCATTTTAGGTGGCATACGGGCAAAGACTGCAATGCACATCATCAAGCTCTGCGTCGGGGTTGCCACGCTAGAGGAGCTCGAGAGCTATCGCGAGGAACGGGCGCACTGGTGGGGCCTCGACCACGGCGAGGACGTCCACGTCCACCGCACGCGCACCCGTCCGAAGCGTGCCGATGAGATTGAGGCTGCCGGATCGATCTACTGGGTGATCTCAGGTGTGGTGCGATGCCGGCAGCGCGTGTTGCGGCTTGCAGAGGCCACCGACGACGAGGGCAGGGCCTGCTGCGACATCATCATGGCGCCCGAACTGGTGAGGGTCGCCCCGCGGCCCAAGCGCCCGTTCCAGGGCTGGCGCTACCTCGATCCGCGCGAGGCGCCACCCGATCTCGAGTACGGCGGCTTTGCCGAGGCGGGATCGGTCAAGATCGCCGAAGAGCTCGCGCTCCTGGGGCTGCTCTAAGCTCTTTCCTTCGCTGATGAAGTGTTTACCGGGATAGCCGCCAGCGGGCCTTGAACCCCGCTGGGCTTGCGCTCATGCTCGGGCATCGGTGACTCGCGGCCCGAAAGACCGGCCGAGGTCCTTGAGATTTGGGGAAGCGGCGATGGGCGGCAGCGGCACGCACGTCATTGTTGTAGGCAACGAGAAGGGCGGGTCGGGCAAATCCACGACCGCCTTCCATCTTGCGATCTACCTCCTTTATCAAGGCTTCCGCGTCGCCAGCATCGACGTCGACAGCCGTCAGCAGACCTTCACCCAGTATGTGCGGAACCGCAGGGCGTGGATGCAGGCGCGTGGGCTCAAGCTGCCGCACACCACGCACTACCACCTGCCGCAGGTGCGCAATGACTCCATCAAGGAGAACCAGAAGCTCGAGTTCGATCTCTTCCGTCAGGCGGTCATCGAAGTCGAGCAGCAGGCCGACTACCTGATCGTCGACACGCCGGGTTTCGACACGCACCTGACGCGGCTCGCCCACTCGATGGCCGATACGCTGGTGACCCCGCTCAACGACAGCGTCATCGATCTCGATGTTATGTGTCACATCGACCCGGTCACCGGCGAACCGCGCGAGATGAGCCACTATGCCAAGCTGGTGCAGCGCGCTCGGACCGAGCGCATGACCATAGACGGCCGCACCATAGACTGGGTGCTGGTGCGCAACCGGATCGCCATGCTGACCTCGCGCAACATGAAGCTGGTGCAGTCCGGGCTGGAGAAGATCGCCGTACGGCTAGGCTGCCGCGTCGCGGACGGCATCGCCGAGCGAGTGATCTTCCGCTCGCTGTTTCCGACCGGCATGACGGTTTTCGACCCGCTCGATGAGGAACTGATGGGCGGGGTTTCGAGCATGTCGCATGTGAGCGCGCGGCAGGAGTACCGCCAGCTGGTCGAGGCGCTCCACCTGCCGGTCAGCGACCGTGCCGAGGCGCGCCTTGCCGCCCGGGCGGCGCTGCAGGAAGCTGCCGCGACCGGGCCCGTGCCGGTGCCTCAGTTCGAGCACATGGCCTCGAGCCGCTAGACCAGCAGTGACTCCGCGCCGTCGATCCAGATCGGCGTGCCCGAGATGTGCTTCGAGCGGTCGGAGCTGAGGAACAGCACCAGATCGGCAACGTCTCCGGCTTTTCCGGGCTTGCCGCCGGTCAGCGGCACCTCGCCGTCCGGGTATTCGGCGCGGACCTCCGCCTCCTCGGTGTTGCGCTTTTCGGTGTTGTCGTCGATCTCGGATTCGATGGCGCCCGGGCAGATGACGTTGACGCGGATCTTGTGCTTGGCAAGCTCGAGCGCGGCCATTTGCGCGAGCGCCACCTGCGCCGCCTTGGTCGACGAGTAGGCCGATGCGCCGGCATTGGTGAAGGTGCGCGTGCCGTTGATCGAGGCGGTGATGACGATCGAACCGCCGCTGCGCTCCATCAGCGGGATCGCGTAGTGGAGCGTTAGGAACGTGCCGGTGAGATTGATGTCGATCGTCTTCCGCCACTCGTCGGGCGTGAGGTCCTTGAGCGGCGCCCAGACACCGTTGACGCCGGCATTGGCGAACACGATGTCGAGCCGCCCGAACTCGCTCTGGAGCTGTTGGTAGGCCGACTTCATCTCGCGATCGTCGGAGACATCGACGGTCAGCGCGAGCGCCCTGCGGCCGAGCTTGCGGATCTCTTCCGCCGTCTCCTCGATCTCTTCAGGTGTGCGGCTTAACACCGCGACGTCGGCGCCTTCCTGCGCGAGCCGGAGCGCCGCTGCTTTCCCCAGACCCGAACCTGCGCCGGTAACCAGCGCAACCCTGCCGCTCAATTCCATCATCCCACTCCGTAGCTCCGGCGTGAACGCCAGGGCGTTGGGTGGGTTCCGGGGCGGGCAGAGGACTACCTGGGCTGGTGGATGAGGACGGCGCGGGTACCGTCGGGGCGGAACACGTCGAGCTCGATCCCGACCGCGGGCAGCGCCATACGCTTTGTTCGGGCCGAGAGGGTCAGGACCACTCCCAGCAGGTCCGCTATGCGACGATGCGTGGGCCGCGGCTCAAGCCGTGCGGCGATGCTGTCGATCGCATGCCGCCGGGTCACCGGATCGTCTGC
The DNA here is from genome assembly GCA_023427545.1 of Pseudomonadota bacterium. Classification (GTDB taxonomy): domain Bacteria; phylum Pseudomonadota; class Alphaproteobacteria; order Rhizobiales; family Devosiaceae; genus JAEZBF01. The sequence continues at coordinate 4,196 of JAEZBF010000346.1, read as the reverse complement.
AGCCAGCTCCGAGCGGCCGATGAACCGGGCCAGCTCCGAGAGGGTCGAGTATTCGCTCATTTGGGCTACTCCAAACACAGGCGCCAAACTCGCTTCCCAGTCATGGCCGCCTGTTTGTCGGCGGCTCTTTTGTCGGGCGGCTCAGCCCTGCATTGCGAGACAGCTCAACTTCGCTTTCTTGAGCTCGCTGCACATTCCATTCGCGGCCTCGCGGCCACCGAACCCGGCGAACCGGGCCCGGTAAAAGACTTGGCCATTCTTCTCGAACCGCTCGACGTAGGAGCGGAAATCGACGAGTTGGCCGATTTTTGCTGTTGCATCAGTGAGCAGGCTCGCTGCGCCGGCCTCGGTCGGTGCTGCGCCGATCTGGACGATCCAGCCGCCGGCCGCCTTGGGCGCAGGGGTGGCCGCGGGGATCGTGGCTTCTGCCATCTGCACGGGAGTTCCGATACCGCCACTGGTCATGAGATCGATGGGCTGGCCCTTCTCGCCGATGCCGACGGGCGGCAGGAGCGGGGCGGACGGGCGGGTCTGGCCGAGCGGAGCCGGCGCTGCGCCGAGCGAGATCGCATCGGAGGTCCAGGCACCCACGACCTCGTCGGTCTGCGTTTTTGGGCGGGCGGCCGTGGCGCTGCCGAGAGCATTAACGGCGGCGAGAGCCTGCGTCGCGCCAGTACGGAGCGGTGCAGCCGGAACCGGGGCCTCGATCTCGAGGTCCGCGACCTCGATGGGTGCCGGAGCTACCGCCGCAACGGCGGGAACCGGCTCGGAGACAACGGCCGCAGCCGAAGCCTCGGTGCGGAACTCCGGACGGGCGGCCGGAACAACGGGCGCCGGCGCAGCGGAGGCGACCTGGACCTTGGCTGACTTGCGGCCCGGGAGGGGGACCTCGGCGACGTACGTGCCGGTGCGGCTCTTGGGCAGGTATTCCTTGACCAGTTCACGGACCTTGGCGTCGCGCTTGCCGCCGGAGTCGAAGCCGAAGCCGATGACGACGATGTGGTGGCCATCCTTGCGGGCGGCGGTCATGAGGTTGAAGCCTGCCGCGCCGATATAGCCGGTCTTGATGCCGTCCACGCCGTTGCTGCCGAGCAGGCGATTGTGGTTGCCGTAGGTGCGCTTGCCCCACGAGAACGACCGCGTCTGGAAATACTCGTAGTAGTCGGGGAAGTGCTGGTACACGGCGATCGCCAGGATCGACTGGTCGCGCACCGTGGTGGTCTGCCCGGCATCGGGAAGCCCGGAGGCATTGTTGTAGTGGGTCCGGCTCATGCCGAGCGCGCGAGCGGTAGCCGTCATGCGCTGCGCGAACTTGGCTTCGCTGCCCGAGATGTGCTCGGCAATCACGCGGGCGATGTCGTTGGCCGAGATCGTCACGATGGCCTTGATGGCGTCGCGAACCGAGATCGTGTTGCCTGCCTTGATCCCGAGCTTGGTCGGCACCGCAGAGGCGGCATACTTGGACACCCGCATCTTGGTTTCGAGCGTCATGTTCCCGGCCGCGAGTTCCTGGAACAGGACGTAGAGCGTCATCACCTTGGTGACGGAGGCCGGGTAGCGGATCGCGTCGGCTGCCTTTTCGTAGAGGACCTTGCCGGACTTCGCGTCGACCACGATGCCCGCGTACTCGCGACGGTTCGGCGCTCCCTTTGCCTCCGCGAGCATGGGCTGCAGAACCGCCATGGCCACAAGGATGACGAGAAGGGTTCGCGCAATGAGGACGCGCGCCAAGGAAGAAGCTCGCTGGGAAGCCACCCGGTACTCCAAACGCTACTACGGATGACGTGCATCCGCTTACTACAAAGGGTGAGCCGGGCGGCCCCTCGACCCGGCATCATGGAAAAAATCTTAAGTGGCCGCCGTTACGATTCCGTAAAATGAGAGTTGAATTCGAGGCAGTTGGCCGGGTGGTTACGGGAGTGTTGCGGCATGGGGCAGGGAGGCTTTCAGCGGGGCCGGATCAACTCGGCAGGAGGCATTTCAATGCCCCTTAACACCGGCTCGATTTTGCCTACATAATGGCTTCATCATGCTGCTTCGTATCTCTTCCACAGTGCACTCCACGACGAGCGGCGGCGGGCCCGGCGAAACGGGCCAGGGGCCACTCGACGGCGTTCCCGCAATCCGGCTGCCCACACGCGCGGCCGAGGAGGGCGGCGGCGACAGAGGGCGGGGCGACAGCAAGTTCGAATCCGGCACGGTCACCAAGACACGGCCCAAAACCAAGCGCCCGAGCCTCTACCGGGTACTGCTCCTCAACGACGATTACACGCCCATGGAGTTCGTCGTCCTGGTCCTCCAGGACGTGTTCAACAAGCCTCGCGACGAAGCCATGCGGATCATGCTCCACGTTCACCAGAAGGGGGTGGGTGAGTGCGGGGTTTATCCGTTCGAAGTGGCCGAGACCAAGGTCACCCGCGTGATGGATACAGCACGCAAGAACCAGCATCCGCTGCAATGCGTGATGGAAAAACAATAGGATTTCGCCATGCCCTCATTTTCACGCGGACTGGAAAAGGCCCTGCACCAGGCAATGAACCTGGCGCGCGAGCGTGCCCATGAGTTCGCGACCCTCGAGCACCTCCTCCTCGCCCTGACCGACGACCGCGACACGGTGTCGGTGCTCGCCGGCTGCGACGTCGACGTCGAAGCCCTTAAGGGCGACCTCGAGGATTTCATCAACGAAGAGCTCGACAGCCTCGTCGTGCCGAATGGCCAGGATGCCCGGCCGACCGCCGCCTTCCAGCGCGTGATCCAGCGTGCCGTCATCCACGTCCAGTCCTCCGGCAAGGAAGAAGTCACCGGCGCGAACGTCCTCGTCGCGATCTTTGCGGAGCGGGAGAGCCACGCCGCCTACTTCCTCGAGCAGCAGGACATGAGCCGGCTCGACGCGGTAAACTTCATTTCTCACGGCATCACGAAGTCGGGGCCCAACGAGGACCGCCGGGTGCGTGGCACCGAGACGCCGGGCGAGCATCGCAACGAGGACGGCGAGAGCCGAAACGGACAGAGCTCCGCGCTCGCGGACTTCTGCGTCAACCTCAACGAGAAGGCCAAGAACGGCAAAATCGACCCGCTCATCGGGCGCGACGCTGAGCTGCGCCGCACGATCCAGGTGCTGTGCCGCCGGTCCAAGAACAACCCGATCTATGTCGGTGACGCGGGCGTCGGCAAGACCGCCATCGCCGAGGGCCTGGCGCGCAAGATCGTCGAGGGCGAAGTGCCCGAGGTGCTGCGCGATGCCACCATCTTTGCGCTCGACATGGGCTCGCTGCTCGCTGGCACGCGCTATCGCGGCGACTTCGAAGAACGGCTGAAGGCCGTCATGAAGGAGCTCGAGAAGCATCCCGACGCCATCCTCTTCATCGACGAGATCCATACGGTGATCGGTGCAGGGGCGACCTCGGGCGGGGCGCTGGACGCATCCAACCTGCTCAAGCCGGCCCTGGCGTCGGGTGCGATGCGGTGCATCGGTTCGACCACCTACAAGGAATACCGGCAGTTCTTCGAGAAGGACCGGGCGCTCGTCCGGCGCTTCCAGAAGATCGATGTCGCCGAGCCAACCATCCCGGACGCGATCGAGATCGTGAAGGGGCTGCGGCCGTACTACGAGGACTACCACAAGCTCAAGTACACCGACGATGCCCTCAAAGCCGCGGTGGAGCTCTCCGCACGCTACATCAACGACCGCAAGCTGCCCGACAAGGCGATCGACGTCATCGACGAGACCGGTGCGAGCCAGATGCTGCTGACGGCCGACCTGCGCAAGGCAGTCATCGACGTCGAGGACATCGAAGCGACCGTCGCCTCGATGGCCCGGATTCCACCCAAGTCCGTGTCCAAGTCCGATACCGACCTGCTGGCCGGGCTCGAGGACAACCTCAAGCGCGTCGTCTTCGGTCAGGATGCAGCGATCACCGCACTCAGCTCGGCGATCAAGCTTGCCCGGGCGGGACTGCGTGAACCCGAGAAGCCGATCGGCTCCTACCTCTTCACCGGGCCGACAGGCGTCGGCAAGACCGAGGTGGCCAAGCAACTGGCGGATACGCTGGGGGTCGAGCTCCTGCGTTTCGACATGTCCGAATACATGGAGCGCCACACGGTCAGCCGCCTGATCGGCGCGCCTCCGGGCTATGTCGGGTTCGACCAGGGTGGCCTGCTGACCGATGGCGTGGACCAGCATCCGCACTGCGTGG
>JAEZBF010000345.1 GCA_023427545.1 Pseudomonadota bacterium | reverse complement strand
GGAGCTCATCGAGCACCAGCCGCCTGAGGCCACCGAACATCTTGTCAGCATCTGGATGGCTGAGCAGCAGCGCCAGCTGCTCGGGCGTGGTCAGCAGGATGTGCGGCGGGTCGTAGCGTTGCCGCTGGCGCCGGCTGACCGGTGTGTCGCCGGTCCGGGTCTCGATCTTGATCGGCAGGTGCATCTCGAGCGCCGGGCCGGTGAGGTTGCGCGCCACATCCACCGCCAGCGCCTTGAGCGGCGAGATGTAGAGAGTATGGAGTCCGGTCATCGGCGTGGCGATGAGGTCGGAGAGGCTGGGGAGGAACCCCGCGAGGGTCTTGCCGGCGCCGGTCGGAGCGATCAGCAGCGCCGAGGCCCCCGCCTTCCAGGCGGCGAGCACGTCGAGCTGGTGCTGTCGCGGTGCCCAGCCCTTCTGCGCGAACCACTCGGTGATGACGGCGGGAAGGGTGGGCGCGGGCATCGTGCATAGATGCGCCGCGGCGGGGTTTCCACAAGCCCCTGCCGTGCCTACCATGCCCCCATCCACCGGGTCGTTCCTGCGAAGGTGGGAATCCAGTACTCATCGGTGGTGCGCGGGGCACTGGTTTCCCGCCTTTGCGGGAATGGCACCGTGCACTTGTCTCTCGCTCCGGATGCCGCTGCCGATCTCATCGTCCGCGAGGCGACGCGCCTTGCCCCAGCGGCATTCTCCCGAGTCGCGGTTGGCATTGCCGGTGGGCCCGGCGTGGGCAAATCGACCATCTCCGCCGAGGTCGTGGCGCGGCTCAACGCGGAGAGCGACGGCGCTGCGGCCCTAGTGCCGATGGACGGCTTCCACATGCGGCAGGAGAAGCTCGAGCGGTTGGGGACCGCGTTCGAGAAGGGGGCGCCGCATACGTTCGAAGGAGCGGCTTTCGCTGCGTTTCTGGCTCAGCTGAAGGGGGCTACCGCCCCGATGAACGGGCCGGGCTATTCGCGCAAGATCGAGGATGTCGTCGAGGACGCATTCGTCGTACCGGCCGAGGCGCGCATCCTCATCGTCGAGGGCAACTACCTGCTGCTGCCCGATCCACCCTGGAATGCGGTCAAGCCACTGTTGGACCTCTCCGTCTTCCTCGCCATTCCTCGTGGCACGGCGTTCGCCCGGCTGCTCGCCCGGCACAATGCCGAAGGCCTGTTCGACCCAGACTATTCGCGGCGTCACGTGGAGGACGTCGACATGGTGAACTTCGATATCGTCAGCGGCTCGCGGGAGCGGGCGGATGTGGTGATAGAGCTAGCGGTGGAGCGGTAGGGGACCGGACCTGGGGGTCCTCCGCACGCTCGTGGCTCAGAGGCTTATCCGCCCGGCGGCCCAGTCGTCGATCCGGGTGCCGATCAGGCCGGAGACGGTGGCGAGGCGGCGCCGTCGTACCTCCTGGGCGAGGCCGCCCTTGATCCCGTCGAGCAGCGGGAGACCGCCGTAGACCAGGGCAGAGTAGAGCTGGATGGCGTTGGCGCCGGCCTCGAACTTCGCGATGGCGGTTTCGGCGGAGTGGATGCCCCCTGCTCCGATGATCGGCAGCTTGCCGACCCGCTGGCGCATCTGGGCAAGACGGCGGGTGGCAAGGTTGAAGAGCGGGCGACCCGACAGGCCACCCGCTTCGCTCGCATGCGGCAAACCGCCGACGCCATCGCGCGAGAGCGTGGTGTTGGAGACGATCAGCCCATCGAGCTCTCTGACCACGATCACGCCGGAAATCTCGTCCAGCTGCCGCTCGTCGAGGTCGGGCGCGATCTTGAGGAAGACCGGCACGCGGCGGACCTGGGCGGCGCGAGCGGCGAGCACCGCATCGAGCAGGCGGCGTAGGGCTTCGCCGGCCTGCAGATCGCGCAGGCCGGGCGTGTTCGGAGAAGAGACGTTGACGGTTAGGTAGTCCGCAATGGGAGCAAAACGGCGCACGCCGAGGACGTAATCGGCGATAAAATCCGGAGAGTCCTTGTTGGCGCCGATGTTCACCCCGAGCACGTAACCCGCGCGTGGACCGACGAGGCGCTGATGCACCGCCTCGTGACCGTCGTTGTTGAAGCCCATGCGGTTGATGACGCCGCCGGCTGCGGGAAGACGGAAGAGCCGCGGGCGCGGGTTGCCGGCCTGCGGACGCGGGGTGACGGTTCCGACTTCGACCATGCCGAAGCCGATCCGCGCCAAGGCCTCCGGCACCTCGGCGTTCTTGTCGAAGCCGGCCGCCATGCCGACGGGGTTGGGTAGCGCGAGGCCCGCGATGACGGTGCGCAGCTCCGGAGGGTCGGGCATCCGCGGCGCATGAACGGCGCCGCTGCGCAGGACGGCGATCGTCATACGATGGGCGGTTTCGGGGTCGAGGCGCCGGAGCGCGGCAAGGCCGAGCCTCTGGGCAAGCCCCTCCAGCATCAGCGAACCGCCTCGGGCAGCGTGCAGCTGCCGTCTTCGCCGACGGCGATCGGCGCGGTCCAGGCAACGGCGCTGAGCGGCAGAGGCACGTAGAGGTGGGGGAAGAGGTCGCCGCCGCGTGAAGGCTCCCACCGCAGGTGATCGGCGATGTCGGTGGTTCGGACGGCGATGAGCACGAGGTCCCCCCGTCCACGGAAATGGAGACGGAGCGTCTCGGGGAGCTGTGCAGCGGTCGACAGGTGGATGAAGCCGTCCTGAGCGTCGACGGGCATGCCGGCGTAGTGCCCGCTGAGCGCCGCCGGGGCGAAGCCGGAGGCGGTCGCGATCTTGTAAACGAACTCGGGGGTATCCATTGGCCTCTCCCGGACGGCTCGCCCGCGCACCCCGTACAAGCCGTGGGCGGCCTTTACAACGGGGCCGTGCAGGGAATATCTTAGGACTAATTTCCTCTCATGGGTTGAGATAGCCCCTCCATGATGTCTCATCGCGCCATCTGGGATGCGCTGGACGCACTCGCGGGGCGGCATGGACTGAGCCCCTCGGGACTGGCACGGCTGGCGGGGCTCGATTCGACGACCTTCAACCGGAGCAAGCGCGTCAGCAGGGATGGGCGGGAGCGCTGGCCCTCGACCGAGAGCATCGCCAAGGTGCTCGATGCGACGGGGGAAACCTTCGATTCGTTCCTGTCTTCTGGCGGGGCGTACCTGCAGATCGCCTCCGTGTTGGCGCAAAGGCGTACGTCGGTGCCGCTACTAGGCCTCGCCAAGGCGGGAACCGGCGGGTTCTTCGATAGCGCTGGTTTTCCGGTGGGCCAGGGCTGGGACGAGGTGCACCTGCCGGTCGCAGGCGAAGACGGCACCTATGCGCTGGAGGTCACCGGGGATTCGATGCTGCCGCTCTACCGCGACGGCGACGTCATCGTGGTCTCCCCGACCGCCCAGCTCCGCCGTGGCGATCGCGTGGTCGTCCGCACCCGTGACGGCGAGGTGATGGTCAAGATTCTCTACCGACAGTCGGCGAAGCTCCTCGAGCTGCATTCGGTGAACCCGGAGCACCCGCCGCGGACCATCGACACGAGCGACGTCGAGGGAATTGGGCGGATCATCTGGGCGAGCCAGTAGGGCCGGCTCAGGCGGCCTTGACCAGCTTGCCGGCGAGCGCGTCGGCGATGAGGCGGCGGGTTTCGGCGACGCCGTAGAGCGCGATGAAGGAGCCGAAGCGCGGGCCCTGCTCGGAGCCGAGCAGCACCTGGTAGATCGCGCCGAACCAGTCGCGCAGCGGCTCGAAGCTGTGCGCCTTGCCGACTTCGTAGACGAGGTTCTGCAGCGCCTCGGCGTCGGTCGAGCCCTCCAGCGGGGCCAATTGGTCAGCGAGGTCCTGCAGCGCGGCTCGTTCCTTGTCGGTGGGCGCGCGGAAGACCTTGGTGGGCCGCACGCGGTCGTTGAAGTATCGAACGGCATAGCCGGCGAGCTTGTCGAGCTCGGGCTGCGTCTGCGACGTCGCGCCCGGGAGATAGCGCGAAATGAAGCCCCAGAGGACGGCGGTGTCGTGGGCGTTGGAGGCCGAGACAATGTTGAGCAGCAGCCCGAAGCTCACCGGCATGTCAGCCTCGGGCGGATGGCCGGAGTGGACGTGGAAGGCTGGGTTTTCAAGCTGCTCGGCGGCCCCTTGGCGGTGATAGGCGGCAACGAAGCTGTAGTACTCGTCGACGGCGCGCGGGATCACATCGAAGTAGAGGCGCTTGGCCACCCGCGGCTTCTGGAACATGTAGAGCGCGAGGCTGTCGGTCGAGGCGTAGGCAAGCCACTCGTCGATGGTCAGCCCGTTGCCCTTGGACTTCGATATCTTCTGGCCGTGCTCGTCGAGGAAGAGCTCGTAAACGTAGTGCTCCGGCGCCGTTCCGCCCAAGACCTGGCAGATGCGGTCGTAGATCGACTGGTTGGTCTGGTGGTCCTTGCCGAACATCTCGAAGTCGACGCCCAGCGCCGCCCAGCGCATGCCGAAATCGGGCTTCCACTGCAGCTTCACGTGCCCGCCCGTGACCGGGAGGGTGATGTCGCGGCCGTCCTCGTCGGTGAAGGTGACGGTGCCGTTGCGCGCATCCACTTCCTTCATCGGGACATAGAGCACCCGGCCGGAGGTCGGCGAGATGGGCAGGAACGGGCTATAGGTCTCGCGACGCTCGGAGCCGAGGGTGGGGAGCATGACCGCCATGATATCGTCGTAACGCTCGGCGGCGCGGCGCAGCACCGCATCGAAGCGGCCCGACTTGTAGTACTCGGTGGCGCTGGCGAACTCGTAGTTGAACCCGAACGTGTCGAGGAACCGGCGCAGCATCGCATTGTTATGCGCACCAAAGCTCAGGTAGTCGCCGCCGAATGGGTTGGGCACTGCCGTGAGCGGCATCTGCACATAAGGCTCGAGTGCGGCGCGATCCGGCACGTTGTCCGGAATCTTGCGCATGCCGTCCATGTCATCGGAGAAGCAAATCAACCGCGTTGGGATCTTGTCTTCGGTCAGCAGCCGGAAAGCAGTGCGCACCATGGTCGTACGAGCGACTTCGCCGAAGGTGCCGATGTGCGGCAGCCCGGAAGGACCGTATCCGGTCTCGAACAGCGCCTCGCGCTTGCCGGTGCGCTGCAGACGGGCGACGAGCTTCCTCGCCTCCTCGAACGGCCAGGCGCGCGCCGCCTGGGCGGGCGCGAAGAACTGGGGGTCGAGCTCAGGCAATGCGGCAGTCGTCACGGGGACCTCGGCGGGTCTGGGCTTGGGCAAGCCGGTTCTGTTGCACCTGAGGCTTGGCCGCGTCAATGGCGCCGCCTTGCCAAGACCACGTCCCAACCCTAGGTATGCGCCGCAACGAACCCGGGGACCCGCCATGCCGCTCTCCACCCAGGATGCGCTCATCTACCTGATGATCGTGACGGCCTCGTCCGATACGAGCCTGACGGATCAGGAGCTCAAGCGGATCGATGGTCTGGTTGGCCGGCTTCCCGTGTTCGAGGGCTATGAGCGCGGCCAGCTTGCGGTGGTTGCCAACCGTTGCGCCGACCTGATCAACGGCAGCACGGGCCTCGAGGGTGTGCTCGACATGGCAGTCGCTGCCATCCCGCAGCGGCTGCATGACACCGCCTATTCGCTCGCCGTCGAGATTGCCGCGGTGGACCTGCGGCTGGAGCAGGAGGAACTGCGCCTGCTCGAGATGATCCGCGACCGCATGGAACTCGACCGGCTGCTGACGGCCGCGATCGAGGCGGCGGCGCGTGCACGGCACCGGCGGCTCAATGCCCTCAACGGCTAGTAGAAGCTGACCGGGAACCACCTGAGGTAGAGTTCGTCGAAGGTCCCCGCCTGCTTGAGGCGAACGAGGCCGTAGTCTAGTGCCAAGCGGACGTTGTCCTTGCTCGTCGGCACTGCGATGGCGAGGCCCTCGCCGAACAGGTCCGGGCGGAAATACGGCTCGCCGGCAAAGCTGCAGCATTCGAGGTTGTCGTTGAGCCAGAAGGACGCGCGCAGCCCATCGCCGAAATAGGCTCCCACCGTGCCCGCTTTGAGCGCGTCGAGGGCGGCGAACTCGGTCTCAAACTCGGTCACCTTCACCTCGGGCAGGTAGCGGCGCAGGAACTCGGCGTGGGCGGAGCCGCGGCGCACGCTCACCGCTATCCCAGCGAGCCGCTGCGGATCGAAGTCGCGGAGCTGTGCCTGCTGGACGACGAAGCGGGCGGGAAATGCCAGGTAGACGTTGGTGAAGTCGAACTGAGCGCCATTCTCGGGCGTGAGCGCCAGGCCTGCGATCAGCGCATCGCCCTGGTTGTCGGCCAGCGCGCGGGGCGCCTGTTCCCAAGGCCAGGCCTGCACAGTGCAGGTGATGCTGAGCGCGGCACAGAGGCTGCGCGCCAGATCGATGTTGAAGCCGATGAGTTCGCCATTCTTGTCGCGGTAGTTGAAGGGCGGGTAGTCGGCAGTGGTGAGGAACCGGAGCGATGGCACCGCGGACAGGTTCGGCAGGGCTTCACGGGCGCTCGGGTCTATGTGGTTGGGCAGCGTTTGCCCACCGGCAGCCCCGCTCAGGACCAGCGCCAACGCGGCTATCACGACACCCAGACTGCGCACTGCGCCGACTCCCGGTCCAAACACCGGGCTTATGGCTGGTAATCGGGCTAAAGGCGAGGCGTCGATTTGCGCGCGAACACCTTCCACTAAGCAAAAACCCGTATACGATCTGACCAGTAGCTGACCCGGAACCACCCCGACGATGTCACAAGCTGTCGATCTCGTCAGGGCGGTCCTGCGTGACCTCTGCCAGGATGGCGATCACGCCATTGAACTGCTCGATGCCGCGCTCGAGCTGGAGGTGGATCCGCTCGCCTACCTGGCGCATCGTTTCGGCCTGGGTGAGACGGTCGTCTATGAACGGGCAGCGCAGTGGGCGGGCCTCGACTTCGAGCCGCTGGTACCGGAAACCCCGCAGACAGCGCGGCCGCGGTTCTCGCGCCTCGACTCGCTGGGAGAGACCCGCAGCATCCGGATCTCCATCGACGGCGGCGATTTGACCTGTGCCGCGCCACGCTTTGCCGACTTCTTGCAGCTCGCAACGAAGGTGACGCCGCGTCTGAGCGCGCAGCTTTGCATCGTTCCACCTTCAGCCATTCGCACGCGCCTTGCAGAGCTCAGCGAGGCGATGCTGCTCGACGAGGCCCGCCAGCGTCTCTGGAGGCGCTGGCCTTATGCGAGCGCCAACTTCGACCTGCCACTGGCCGCCCGGATCGCGTTCGTCGCCGTGCTGGCGCTGATCCTGGTGCTCATCATCGCCGCGCCCTTCATATGGAAGCCACTCCTCCTGCCGCCGCTGATGATCTTTCTCGTGCTGCCCGCACTCGTGCGATTGGCCGCCGTCGCGATCGGAAAGCGCGAAGTCGATGCGCCGCTGCTCGAGGATGCCGAGCTGCCGATCTACTCGGTGC
>JAEZBF010000397.1 GCA_023427545.1 Pseudomonadota bacterium | reverse complement strand
CGCTGGTCGAGCAGCGCCGCCTTCATCGGTGTTTGTTTGCCGGCGAGCCGCTCGGCAAGCACCTCGGCATTGAAGCCGTTGGAGAGCGGCTCGGGGCCGAGACTGCCCAGTTGCACGCTGTCCTCGTCACTGTCGATCAGGTCCATGCTGCCGAAACGCCGCGCGTCGGCGAAGATCATCCGTTCCTGGCCGCGCTGGGGATGGGTCAGGTCGACGATGACATGGTCGTGCTTTTCCCCGCTCACCGGCTCGAAATAGCGCGGCTGCTTGTCGAGCGTGATGCCTTCGAAACGGAAACTCCCCGACATGCCCAGGTGCGCGAGCCACGTCCTGCCGCTCGAGAGCCGAAAGAGCAGGTATTTGGCCCGGCGGTCGCAACGAAGGATGGTCTGGCCTTCGAGCGCTGCGACAAAGCCCTTGGGGAACGGCGCCCGCAGGTCGGCGCGGTTCAGCTTCACCTTGTCGATCCGGGCGCCTTCGAGATAGGGAGCGAGGCTGCGGCGGACGGTTTCGACCTCGGGCAGTTCAGGCATCGGCAAACCTTGCACCGGCCCCGCGATGGCAAAGCCGACCCGCTTCGGCTAAGGTCGCGCGCAGTGTCATGCGTACAGCGGCGGGAGCCCTATCGACCATGGAAAACACCCGCGAAACCGCCCATTTCGGGGCCCGGGAGGTGCCGCTAGAGGAGAAGCAGGGGCTTGTCAACGCGGTGTTCGACGGCGTCGCCAGTCGCTACGACCTGATGAATGACCTGATGAGCGGCGGCATCCACCGTCTCTGGAAGGACGCGATGGTGGCCAAGCTCGGTCCGCCCAAGACCGGCAGCCGCCCCTATCGCGTGCTCGATATGGCGGGCGGCACCGGCGACATCGCCCAGCGGATCGCCAAGGCCTCGGTTGGCTATGCCGAGATCACCGTCGGCGACATCAACGAGGAGATGCTGCGTGTTGGTCGCGAGCGCGCCAAGGGATGGCGTTTCGGACAAACCATCAGCTTCGTGACCGCCAACGCCGAAGCGCTTCCCTTTTCTGACGACCATTTCGACGCCTACACCATCGCTTTCGGGATTCGGAACGTGCCGCGGATCGAGGTCGCCCTCAGCGAAGCCTTCCGGGTGCTGCGCCGCGGCGGCCGTTTTCTCTGCCTCGAGTTCTCGCAGGTCGACATCCCTGGCCTCGACCGGCTCTATGAAACGTTCTCCGATCGGGTCATTCCCCCCATCGGTCGAGTTGTTGCCGGTGATGCCGAGCCCTATCGCTACCTCGTTGAAAGCATCCGCCGCTTCCCGGCCCCCGCGCAGTTCTCGCAGATGATCGGCGCGGCGGGCTTTTCCCGCGTCACCCACACCCCGTTCTCGGGCAACATCGCCGCGCTCCACAGCGCCTGGAAACTGCGGTCGTAGCGGATGCCCATTGCCGCCTACTTCCGCCTGCTGCGGGCCGGCTTCGTTCTGGCGCGCGAAGGGGCGCTGTCGCTGGTCGACGTTGCTCTGCTGCCGCCCTCGCTGCGACTGCTGGTGCGGGCCGGCCGGCTGATCGAGCGGCGTGACGCTCGCAATCAGGGCGGCGTGCAGCGGCTGACCCGCGCGCTCAACCGCCTTGGCCCGACGTACGTCAAGTTCGGTCAGAGCCTCGCCACCCGGCCCGACATCGTCGGCGTCGACATTGCGCGCGATCTCGCGGTGCTACAGGACGCCATGGCGCCGTTCGATCCGGCGCTCGTGCCGGGGGTGCTCAGCGATGCGCTGGGCGAGAAAGCCGCCGATCTCAAGCAGCTGTCGCCGCCCATCGCCGCGGCCTCCATCGCCCAGGTGCACCGGGCCGTCCTGCGCGATGCGAACGGCAGCGAGCGGCTGGTCGCGGTCAAGCTGCTGCGGCCCGGCGTGCGGCGACGCTTCATGGCCGATCTCGAGAGCTACTACGCGGCCGCCCGCCTCGCAGAAGGCCTCGTGCCGATGACGCGCCGGCTGCGCCCTACGGACGTGGTTGAAACACTTGCGCGCTCGGCCCGGCTCGAGCTGGACCTCCGGCTGGAGGCCGCCGCGATCTCGGAGTTCGGCGAGAACATCAAAAACGACAAGGGTTTCGCGATCCCTTCGGTGAGCTGGGACCACACCGCCGAAACCGTGCTGACCACGACCTGGATCGACGCCATTCCGATCCGCGACCTCGCCGCGATCGAAGCGGCGGGCCTCAGCCGTACCGAACTCGCTCGCAACGTGCTGCAGAACTTCCTGCGCCACGCCATCCGCGACGGCTATTTCCACGCCGACATGCACCCGGGCAATCTCTTCGCCGATCCGCTCACCGGCAACGTCGTCGCCGTCGACTTCGGCATCATGGGCCGCATCTCGCGGCGCGAGCGACGCTTTCTTGCCGATGTCCTCTACGGCTTCCTCACACGCAACTACCGCGCCATGGCCGAGCGGCACTTCGAGATCGGCTATGTCCCCAAGGACCAGTCGGTCGACGACTTCGCGCTCGCTCTGCGCGCAATCGGCGAGCCCCTGCACGGCCGCAAGGCGAACGACATCTCGATGGCCAAGGTGCTCGGGCAGCTGTTTGCCACCACCGAAATCTTCAACATGCAGACCCGCCCCGAGCTGGTCCTGCTGCAGAAGTCGATGGTCCTGGTCGAGGGCGTAGCGCGCTCGCTCGATCCCGAGCTCGACGTCTGGACCATCGCGGAGCCGGTGGTCGGCGACTGGGTGCGCCGCGAAGCCGGTCCGCT
>JAEZBF010000378.1 GCA_023427545.1 Pseudomonadota bacterium | reverse complement strand
GTGGACGGCAAGAAGCATTCGGGCCGAGAGCCGATTGATCTCGACGATCTCCTCGGTGAGCTCGGCGATAAGCCGGTGCTGCAGGCGAGCCTGCCGGCAGGGACGCGCATCGGTCACGTACACGTGCACGTCCGCGACCTCGAGGAGGCAATGCGATTCTACCGCGACGGGCTCGGGTTCGGCGGCCTGTTCATCATCCGCTCGTTCGGCATGGGGGACGTAGGGCTGGACTACACGCCGCACACCGTCGCGTTCAACATCTGGTCGGGCGGCCGACAGGCTGGGACAGCCCCCGCCGGTGCGGCCGGGCTGCGGTGGTTCACTGTGGTGGTGCCTTCAGCCGCGGTGCTGGCCGAGGTGAACGCGCGGCTGGGCACTGTTGGCGCTCAACCGTATGAGATTCCGGGCGGACTCGAGGTACGCGACCCTTCGGGGAACCTGGTGAAGGTGCTGGTGGGTTAGCTGTCGGTCACGCCCTCCTGGTTCTACAGGCTCACCATGAGGGCTACTGCAGGCACGGTGGCACTGAGGACCTCATGGCGAGCCCGTCCAACCAAGAGGTTCGGGTCCGATAAAATCGTCGGCTACCCGAGCGTTTCCAGAAACCTGTCCACATCTTCGGCGGTGGTCAGGAAGCTGGTGACGAGCCGGATACGCTCGGTGCCGTCGTCGAGTGTTTCCCAACTGTGAAACACGGCGCCGGCGGCGCGGAGTTCAGCGGCCTTGGCGCTGCTGATCACCGGGAACAGCTCGTTGGCGGTGCCCTGCCAGATGAGCCGGGCGGCGTTGCTGCGCAGAATGCCGGCGGTGAGCCGGGCCGCCATCGTGTTGGCGTGCGCCGCGGTCTTCAGCCAACCCCCGTTCGCGAAATAGCCTTCGAACTGCGCAGCGATGAACCGCTGCTTGCTGAGGCCATGACCCGCTCGCTGCCGTACGTTGGAGAGGTGGGGGAGGCTGCCGGGCTCGAACACCACCACGGCTTCGGCCGCCCAACAGCCGTTCTTTGTGCCGCCGAAGCTCATGATGTCGACACCGGCCCGCCAGGTCAGCTCGGCCGGGCTGGCGCCTGTCGCCGCCAGGGCGTTTGCGAAGCGCGCGCCATCGACGTGGACCGCCATGCCGTTGGCCTTGGCAACGGCGCTCAGGGCCGCAACATCGTCGGCGGAATAGACGGTACCGTACTCGCTGGCATTGGTGAGGGTGAGCACCACGGGTGGCCCCGTGTGGCCCTTTGGCAGGCGCGCCAGAGCGGCTTCTAGATCTTCAGGCGCCATGAGCCCGTCGTTGGTGTCGATCGGCATGAGCTTCATGCCGGTGAAGAACTCCGGCGCATTGAACTCGTCCGTGTGCATGTGCGCCTGTGCCGTGCAGAAGACGAGCCCGCTCGGCCGTGCCAAGGCGGTCATGCTGATCGTATTCGCGGCAGTCCCGCTCGCGACGAAGAACACCTCCACTTCGCGCTCGAAGATCTCGCAGAACGTACGCGTCACCTGCAGCGTCAGCGGATCGTCGCCATAGCCCGGAGCATAGCCACCGTTGGCGCGGTCGAGGGCTTCGACCACAGCGTCCGTTGCGCCCGCCCAGTTATCGCTTGCAAAGATCATGAGGGGATCGATACCGCGCGGCGGCGGTTTGCTACAAGGCGGCATCGCGGTCCACAGCGAACGGGAGGATCACATGCAATCGGCAGAGGATGTCCTGCGGTTCTGGTTCGAGGAGCATGGCCAAGACGACTGGTTCGGCGGAAAGCCGGAGTTCGATGCCGAGCTAAAGGCACGCTTTGCGGCGACACATGAGGCGGTGGCGGCAGGCGAGGGCTATGTCTGGCGCCATTCCATCGAGGGGCGGCTGGCCGAAGTCATCGTGCTCGACCAGTTCTCGCGGCAGCTCCATCGCGGGTCGCCGCGCGCTTTCGCCCAGGACGGCATGGCGCTGGCGCTGGCGCAGGAGGCGGTGGCGCAACACCTCGACCAGCAACTGCCGCCGGTCAGGCGCGTGTTCCTCTACATGCCCTATCAGCACTCGGAATCGCTCGTGATCCAAGCGCACTCAGTGCGGCTGTTCCAGGCGCTGGGCGATGAGGAGATGCTGAAGTACGCGCGGGGGCATTTCGACGTGATCCAGCGCTTCGGCCGGTTCTGCAAGCGCAACGCCGCGCTCGGCCGGACCTCCACGCCTGAGGAGCTGGCCTACATCGAACAAACCGAGGGCGTGTTCTAGGCGGGTGCAACCGGGCGGCGCGCCCACCGTTCTTCAGCGAAAGGAGAGCGTCATGGATTTTTCCGGCACCAGCCCCTGGGTCTACCTCGTCATCGTCTGCGTCGTCGCGCTCGGCATCGGCATCGCCTATGGCCTTGCGCGCAGCAAGAACCGCACTGCCGCCGAGCGGGCGGCGAGCGAGCGGGGCGCCCAGCGCGTCTATCAGAACGAGGATCGCCGCGCCTAGGCGACGGCTTTGACGAGCGAGGGTTCGACCAGGGCGCCGGGATAACCGATCACCACGCCCGCCACGCGGTGCGCTGCCTCGGCGGCCTCGACGATGCCGTGCCCCGTGAGCCGCGCCGCCAGATATGCGCCGTTGAACGAGTCGCCGGCCCCGGTGGTGTCGACGACCTTGGGGCTACCTTGCGGCGCCGTGACCTGGCTGACGCCCGGCCCGGCGATGTAGCCCGGCGCGGCGCCGTTCTTGACCGCCACTTCCTCGACCGAGAGGCCAAGGTAGCGCTCGGCGGTCGCTTGCGGCGAGGAATCCTTGAACAGCGGTGCTTCGTCAGAATGGGTGGGCAGCACGATATCGGCGATGCTGGCCGCTGCTGTGAGGCACGACGCCATCACCTTGGGCGAGCTCCAGAGCGCGGGACGCAGGTTCGTGTCGAAAGCAACGCGAGCGCCGGCATCTCGTGCACGAACGATCGCGCGCATCAGGCGGCCCCGGGCTCGCGGCTCGAGGACAGCCATGGTGATCCCGGAGAAATAGATCAGGTCGGCACCCGCGAGCGCGGCGTCCAGTGCCTCGCGGTCGTCGGCCAGCAGGCGCGCCGCAGATTGCCCGCGCCAGTAGGTGAAGTGCCGGTCTCCGCCGGCCTGGTGGATGAGGTAGAGCCCCGGCCGTCGCCCGGGGATTTCGCGGATGTGAGCGGTGCCGATGCCGTTCTTGTCGAGGAAGGCGCGCATCTCCTGGGAGTAGCGGTCGTCGCCGAGCGCAGTGACGTAGTCGACCTGCCAGTCCGCCGGCAGGAGCGCGCGCAGATACCAGGCGCTGTTGAGCGTGTCTCCGGCATAGCCAAGGCGGTAAAGGCCTTCCTCGCCTCCCGACATCTCGATCATGCACTCGCCGATGGAGACCAGCCGCTTGCTGCCCAAAGTTCGCCTCCTCACCCTCAGCCGATGGCTTATGCCGGGCTTGCGGGCGAAGCGCAACCGGAAGCGGCTGGCCCGCCGACGGTGCCTCCGCTAAGGTCCGCGGCGACCATCTGACGGGGAGGAAAGAGTGCCGCGACTGAGCCCGCAAACGCTGTCCCAGGCGGCGCCCAACGTCCGCCAGCCCGAGTACCGGCGGAGCGACGTCACCCTGGGAATCGTGCACCTCGGGATGGGAGCATTTCACCGCGCCCACATGGCGGTGTACATCGAGCGGCTGCTCGCCGACGACCCGAGCTGGGGGATCGTGGGCGCGAGCCTGCGACGGCCAGACACCAAGGAGGCGCTGGCGCCGCAGCAGGGGCTCTACACCGTCGCCATACGCGACGCGGGCGAGACACGCTGCCGGATTGTCGGTTCGGTCTTTGAAGTGCTCAATGCGAACACCGAGCGCGAGCGCCTGCTCGACCTGATGGCGAACCCCGACATCCGCATCGTGTCGCTGACCGTCACCGAGAAGGGCTACTGCCACGATCCGGCGACCGGCGAACTCGACGAGAACCACCCTGACATCCGCCACGACCTCGAGAACCCCACTGCGCCGGTCAGCGCCCCGGGCATCATCGTCGAGGCACTGGCCCGGCGGTTCTCTGAGGGGACCGATCCCTTCGCTGTAATGAGCTGCGATAACCTGCCTTCTAATGGCGTGACCTCGCGCCGGATCGTCACCCGGTTGGCAAGCCTGCGCGATCGTGATTTCGGCGACTGGGTTCGCGTCAATGTGCCTTTTCCGGGCACCATGATCGACCGCATCGTACCCGCGACGACTGACGAGGACCGCGCGGAGATCGCGGCAATCACCGGCCTTGAGGACGCCTGGCCGGTCGTGACCGAGCCGTTCAGCCAGTTCGTCATCGAGAACAACTTTCCCGGCGGCCGGCCGCGGTTCGAGAGCGTCGGCGTCGAGATGGTCGAGGATGTCGAGCCGTTCGAGCGCATGAAGCTGCGGATGCTCAACGGCAGCCACTCGACCATCGCTTATCTCGGCTACCTCGCGGGGCACCAGTACGTGGCCGACGCGATTGCAGTGCCGGAGTTCCGCGACCTGATCGCCGCCCTGATGACCGAGGAGGTGATGCCCACCCTCGGGATGGATCGCGACGTGCTGGAGGCCTATCGCGATCGCCTGCTCAAGCGCTTCGCCAACCCCGCCCTCAAGCACCGTACCTGGCAGATCGCCATGGACGGGAGCCAAAAGCTGCCGCAGCGTCTGCTCGGCACGATCCGGGGCCGCATGCTCGGGCACCACGGCATCGATCGGCTGGCGCTCGGGGTTGCGGCGTGGATGCGCTACGTCACAGGCGTCGACGAGAAGGGAAACGCCATCGCAGTTAAGGACCCGATGGCCGAACGCCTGCGATCTATCGCCGACGACGCCGGACGTGATCCGCGAAAGCTCGCGCTGGGACTGCTCGCGGTGAAGGAGATCTTCGCCGACGACCTCTCCGCCGACCCGGACTTCGCGGCTGTGGTGGTCGAGCACCTGCAGAGCCTGTTCGACAAGGGTGCGGCGGCGGTGGTGCGGGAGATGGCCGCGGCCGGGCCTGCGGCCCGCCTGCTGGGGTAGGCCGAATCGGGATTGGGGCGCCTTCCCCCGGGGGAGAAGGCGCAGATTGCAAGCGCAGTAGTTACTTGATGACGATGCGGCCTTCGACCTTGGCGTTCACTGCGCCGGCGGCCTGGATGTAGTTCATCACGTCGGAGGCCATGAGGTTGCCGGCCGAGGCGTTGATCAGGACCTTGCCGTTGCTGAGGGCGGTGTAGCCGTCGCCGCCGGTCAGCATGTAGTCGTTGGTGGCGACCGTGTAGGTCTTGGCCTTATCAAGCGGCTGACCGTTGATGGTGACGGACTGCACGCGCGCGCCAGGCGCCTTGGAGCTGTCGACCTCGACCACGAGGCCCGAGACCTGCGGGAAGCGACCTGCGCCCTGTTCCATCTGCGAGAAGCCGTTCTCGAGCGCATCCCAGATCGCCTGGCCCGAAAGCTCGGTGACCACCGTGATGTTGCCGAACGGCAGCTCGGTGAAGACATCGCGACGGGTCAGGGTAGCCCCAGCCGGATATTCCTTGTCGCCGCGGATGCCACCGCCATTGGTGATGGCGATGTCGGCCCCGTTCGCGCCCTTCATCGCGTCGGCGATGAGGTTGCCCATTGCCGATTCCTGTGTCCGGACCGTTGCCCGCCGCGAGTCGAGCGGGTCGGCCGTGGTGCCAATGTTGACGTCGAGCTCGGCAGAGAGCTTCGCGGTCAGCTTTTCGATGACCGCAGTCGTGTCAGGATCGGGTTCGACGCTCGCCGTATCCACGAACCGGAAGGACGGCGTCCAAGTGACGGTGCGCTTCTTTTCGCCTTCGGCCGGGGTCACGACAACGTTGAGGTCGATGACGTTGAGGTAATTAGCCTCGGTTGACGTCTCCACATAGGCGGTGATGCCGTCATAGGAGGTGCGGTAGTCGTGGTCGTGACCGGAGACCAGCAGGTCGAACTTGTGGCTCGCGACGAGCGCTTCGTCCTGCGCATGGGTGGTGTGGGCAACGCCGATGACGATGTCCGCCCCGTCCGCCCGCGCCTGCTGCGCCGCATTGAGCGCGGTTGCGACGCTGGGTTCGAACACCCAATCCTTTGTCGTGGCGAGCACCGGCGTCTCGTCCAGCGCGACCGGCACGAGCGCAACCTTGACCCCGGCGATCTCCTTGATGACCGTCGTTCCCAGATCCTCGACCGCTGCGCCGCCGGGACCCTTGATGTTGATCGCCGACCAGTCGTACTTGCTCTCCTTCTGGCGGGCGACGAACACCTCTGGCCCGAAGTCGAACTCGTGATTGCCCGGAACCGCAAAGTCGAAGGGCACGACGTTGGTCAGCTGGATCGTGTTCGACCCCTTGTCGAGACCAGACAGGAGCGAGGGCGAGATCATGTCGCCGTCGAAAACGTAGAGCGTGTTTGGGTTCGCCGCGCGTTCCTGTTTGGCAAGCGCGTTCAGCCGCGCAAAGCCGCCACGGACTTTGCCGCTGTCGAAGTTGTAGATGTCGCCGACGCCGAGGACGGTGATCTTCACCTCTTCGGCGAAAGCGGGTGCTAGGCCCCCACCGATCAGCACTGCGGCGCTCAGCGCCGCGGCGAGAAGTCTTTTCATGACGTGCTCCCTGGAGATTGATCCCTAAGCGCAGGCCGCATCAGCCCTCGCGGCCCCAAGGGGTTACGGCGGCACAATTGCACTCCGGTGGAAAGGTGTCCACCGCGACGAGGGGATAGTCTTCGCCTAGACCCGCCCTGTCATCGCGCGGTCGAAGATGTCGAGCGCGAGTTCCCGCGTGAGCTTGACCGGATTGCCGCCAGCCGTGGGATCGACGATGGCCATGTCGCCGATTAGGTCGCGCCGCTCCGCCCCGACACCGAAGCCCTGCAGTGTGTGCGGCACTCCAAGGTTCTCCCGTAGCCCGACGATGGCATTGACGAAGCCCTCAAAGCTCGGCGGCAGGTCGCAATAGGCCGCGAGGCGCGCGATCCGGCCTTCGATGGCGTCGCGGTTGGCGGCGAGGACATAGGGCATGAACACAGCGTTGGTCATTCCGTGATGCGTGTCGTGCAGGGCGCCGACCGGGTGGGACAGCGCATGGATGGCGCCCAGACCCTTCTGGAACGCTGCCGCGCCCATGGCCGCGGCGGCCATCATGTTACCGCGGGCCTCGATATCGCTGGGGTTCGCGGCCACGATGGGCAGGTTCTCGAGCGCGAGACGGATGCCTTCGACAGCGATGCCGTCGGCGAGAGGGTGGAAGCCGGGGGCGCAGTAAGCCTCGAGGCAATGGGCAAGAGCGTCGAACCCTGTACCGATGGTGATGCCCCGCGGCATGCCGATCGTGAGCTCGGGATCGGCGATCACCACCTTGGGCATCATCAAGGGGTGGAAAATCACCTTCTTAGTGTGCGTAGTCTCGTCGGTAATGACCCCGGCGCGGCCGACCTCGGAGCCGGTGCCGGCAGTGGTAGGCACCGCAACGATCGGGAAGATGCCCTTGGGATCGGCCCGGGTCCACCAGTCGCCGATGTCCTCGAAGTCCCACATCGGCCGCGTCTGACCGGCCATGAAGGCAATGACTTTGCCCGTATCAAGCCCGGAGCCCCCGCCGAACGCGATCACCCCGTCGTGGCCACCAGCGCGCAGCACGGCGATGCCCGCCTCGACATTAGCTGCAACCGGGTTCGGCTTTACGTCCGAGAACAGCCCGACATCGATCCCGGCGTTCCTCAGAAGCGCCAGCGTGTTCTGCGTGACGGGCAGGGCGGCAAGGCCGGCATCCGTGACCAGAAGCGGCTTGGTGATGCCAGCCGCCCTGAGTGCATCGGGCAGTTCGGCGATGCGGCCGGCGCCGAAGCGCACCGAAGTGGGGTAGTTCCAATTGGCGCGTGTGGTGGTCATTTGGTTGCGTCGGTGTGCCCGATCCTCTGGTTCGACAAGCTCACCATGAGGTCTCCGGGAGATAGGAGCCTCAGTTGACCTCATGGTGAGCCTGTCGAACCACGAGGTCGTGGCAACGTCTACACCGCCCGCAGGTGGAAGCTCTTGGGCTGCGTCAGGTTATGATAGCCGATTTCGCTGAGGCCACCGCCCTTTCCGGTATCCTTGACGCCGGTCCAGACCAGCGCCGGATCGAGGTAGTCGCAGCGGTTTGCGAACACCGTTCCAGTCTCGACCCGCGTGCCGATTCTTGCGGCAGCGTCGAGGTCGGACGTCCAGATCGACGCAGTAAGGCCATAGGGAGAGTCGTTCATCAGCGTGATCGCCTCGTCGTCATCGGCAACCTTCATGATGCCAACGATGGGACCGAAGCTCTCTTCGCACATGACCGCCATCTGATGGTTGACGTTGGTCAGCACCTCAGGCGCGAGGTAGGGCGAACCCGGCTGATCGAGTGCGTGGCGCGTGTTGAGGTGCGCGCTTGCGCCCTTGCGCAACGCCTCCTCCCGCTGCTCGCGGACGAGGTCGGCGAAGTTCGGCCGCGCCATTGGCCCGACCACAGTCTCCGGATCGAGGGGATTGCCCAGCGTCCAGCCCCGCGCGACGTCGATGAAGCGCTCGACGAAGCCGCCGTACGCCTCCTCGTGGACATAGATGCGCTCCACGCCACAGCACGACTGGCCGGAGTTGAAAAACGAACCGTCGACAAGGTTTTCGACGGCGTGCTCGAGGTTGGCATCGGCGCGGACATAGGCAGGGTCCTTGCCGCCAAGCTCGAGGCCGAGCGTCGCAAAGGTGCCGGCGGCTGCCCGCTCGATACGGCGGCCGCCCTCCACCGAGCCGGTGAAGTTGATGTGGTCGATGCGCCCTGAAGCGATCAGCTTCTCGGTGTCGCCGTGCGAAAGCACCAGGTTCTGGAACAACCCTTCAGGCAGGCCGCTCCGCCGCGCCGCCTCGGCGAAGCGCTCGCCGGCGAGCAGGGTCTGCGTCGCATGCTTGAGGATCACCGCATTGCCCGCGACCAGCGCCGGCACGATCGTGTTGATCGCCGTCAGGTACGGGTAATTCCAGGGCGCGACGACCAGCACGATCCCCAGTGGCTCCCGCGCGATGTAGCGCGTGAACGCCGGCTTGTCGGTGAACTGGAGCGGCGTAAGAGCGCGTTCGGCGATCGAGAGCATGTAGCGCCCGCGCTCCTCAACGCCGCGTTTCTCCGCGCCGTAGCGCACCGGCCTTCCCATCTGCCAGGCGAGCTCGGGCACGATCTCATCGTTCATGGCGAGCAGAGCGTCGAGGAAGCGGGTCACCAGCGCAGCGCGATCAGCGACGCTCGCTCCGCGCCAATTGCGCTGCGCTGCGCGCGCCCGGGTGACGGCAGCATCAATCTCCGCGCCGCTGGCCACCGGCCGCTCCGCGTAGCCCCGCCCGTCGACGGGCGAGACGATCTGGACCGTTTCGGTCATTGGAACACCTGCTGAAGGACGGGCGCCATCTACGATCGTTCGAAGCCGCGCTTCAACTCCCAATCAGTGACGCGGCGGTCGTATTCGAGCTGCTCCCATTCGGCGGTGTGCACGTAGTGGTCGACCACCGCGGTGCCGAATGCCGATTGCAACAGGGTGGACTTGCGGAGCAGATCGGTTGCGGCGCGCAGGGTCTTGGGAATTTCGCGGAGCTGCTGGCCGAGATAGGCGTCACCTGAGAAATTCGGCTCGAGCTCGAGCTTGTTCTCGATGCCATCGATCCCGGCGGCGAGCAGGGCCGCGTAGGCGAGATAGGGATTGAGGTCGGCGCCGCCGATGCGGCACTCGATGCGAACGCCGTTGCTGTTCTCGCCACACAAGCGGAAACCGGCAGTGCGATTGTCGCGGCTCCACACCGCTTTGGTCGGCGCGAAGGTGCCAGCCTGGAAGCGTTTGTAGGAGTTGATGTAGGGCGCAAGAAAGTACGTGATCTCCTGCGCATGGGCGAGGAGCCCGGCGACGAAGTTCCGCATCAGCGCCGACATTCCCAGCTCATGACCGGCCTCGACGAAGGCGTTGTCGCCGCCCCGGGCGAGACTCATGTGGATGTGGCTGGAGGAGCCGGCGAGGCCGTAGTCCCACTTCGCCATGAAGGTGACGGCCTTCCCCTGGGCATGAGCGATTTCCTTCACCGCGTTCTTGAGGATGACATGGCGGTCGGCCATCCTCAGCGCCTCGGCATAGGTGACGTTGATCTCTTCCTGGCCCGGACCCCATTCTCCCTTGGAGTTCTCGACCGGAATGCCGGAGGCCTGCAGCTGCCGCCGGATTTCGCGCATCACCCCTTCTTCCTTCGTGGTCTGGATGATGTGGTAATCCTCGATGTAGTAGCCGGCTGTCTGGAGCTCTCGGTAGCCCTTCTCGTGCGCGGTACGGAAGCTGTCGTCGAAGAGGTAGAACTCGAGCTCGGAGGCGACGTTCGCCGAGAGCCCCATTGCTTCGAGCCGCGCCAGCTGCGCCTTCAGGATGGCCCGCGGGCTGTGCGGGATCGGCTCGTGATG
>JAEZBF010000306.1 GCA_023427545.1 Pseudomonadota bacterium | reverse complement strand
TCCTTGTCCGACAGCCACTCGGCAACGGATTCCTCGCTGTCGGCCACCAGGAGCGGCGAGCCATCGGCCGAAACGACCAGCTGGAACTCCTGCTCCTCATCGACCTGGACCTCGTCCATCAGCTCCGAAAGAGCAGCGCCGGTGATCGGGCGGATGTAGACGATGGCGTTACCGCCAAGCGCCATGAACTGCGCGGCCGTCAGGCTCTTGAGGGGGTGACGATAGCCCTCGTCCGGGGTGTGATTGCTACGATCCTGCATTTTGTTCCCCTTTCTAGGCAGAACGAATTTCAATCTGGCGGGCCACCTTCTCCGCCTTTGGCCGCAAGACGCTGACGATCAGCATCCCATTGCGGAGCAGCGCGTCTTTGACCACAACGCCGTCAGCCAGCAGAAAGCTGCGCTGAAATTGTCGTGCAGCGATGCCACGGTGAAGAAATTCCCGGTTTGGGTCCTCCTTCTGCCGGCCGCGAACGAGCAGCTGGTTGTCTTCGGCAATCACCTCGAGCTCGTTCTGGGCAAAGCCCGCAACGGCGATCGATATCAGGTAATGCTCGATACCGTCGGCTTCGATCCGGCGCTCGATGTTGTAGGGCGGATAGCCATCCGCGGCCTTGCTGAGCCGGTCCACACGCTCTTCGAACGTGTCGAACCCCAGCAGGAAGGGAGCGGAAAACATCGAGATTCGCGACATCTGAACGTCCTTCGAAAAGCAACGTCTCGCGACGGCCCGGGTGGTGGCGCCGTCACTGCCCGAATATGGGACTGTGGCACGAATGCTTCAAGAGAAGGTGTGACGCGAGCGGTCGGAGCGAAGCGCGCGCTTTCTCAACGCCGCCCAACGTCTTGTTAAAGTTCCGCTTCTAGGGTCGGGCGCAGCGTCGATCTTGCCGCAAGAGACCTTAGGTGCCGGAGATCGCCCTGGAAGCCAGCCCTGCCTTGATCGACCGGACGATCGAGTCCGGCTTTGGGCTCATGCGGTTTCCCACCCCGCTGGAACGTCGGTTCGAGGCGGATACGAGCCGGGAACGGTGCCGTCAGCTTTGCGTGCGCGGGCTGCTTGGACTGACGCTGCTCGACATCTTCCTGCTCTCCGACCTGCGTCTGATGCCGGACGTGTTCTCCCTGGCGATGGTGCTGCGGCTCGCGATCATCACGCCGCTGGCGCTGGTCTTTCTATTCGCCACCCTGCTGCGGCCGCCGGCGTGGATCCGCGAGGGCATGCAGGCGGTGATCCTGATCGCCGCCTCGTGCATCACACCCATCCTCATGTATTTCAGCGAGAGTCCGCATCGTGAGGCGGCGCCACACGGGCTGATCCTCGTGGTGCTGTTTGCAACGATCGTGCAGCGGGTGCGGTTCTGGTACGCACTGGGGGCCGTGCTGGCGGTGACGGCGATTCATGCCGGCATGCTCATGAACCTGAGCGGTGTCGCGGCCGAGCGGACCATGTCCTACGCCATGGTCTTTGCCGGCGGCGTGATCTTTTCACTCATCGCCTCGTACAGTCTCGAGCGCGAGCAGCGGCTGACGTACCTACTGTCGCTACGCGATCGGCTGAAGAACAGCGAGCTCGAGACGATGTCGCGGGTCGATCCGCTGACCGGGCTGGAGAACCGGCGCGCGCTCGACGCCGCGCTCGCATTCCTCGAGACCGACGCGGTGGCTGGCGAGGACGTGGCGGTGCTGCTGCTCGATATCGACCACTTCAAGGCCTACAACGATGCGCTGGGGCATCAGGCTGGAGACCTTTGCCTGCAGCAGATCGCGGGGATTATCCGCGACGAGCTGCGCATGGGGCGCGACGACGCTTTCCGCTTCGGCGGCGAGGAGTTCCTGCTGGTGCTGCGCCGCACCGATCTGTCGGGCGCGCTCAGCGCCGCCGAGCGCATGCGCCAGGCGATCGAGGATGCGGCGCTGCCCCATCCCGAGACCCGGTCGGGCATCGTGACGGCGAGCTTTGGCGCGGCGGCAATGGTGACGGGCGCCGGGGTGAGCGCCGACGAGCTGATCTCGAGCGCCGATGCGGCGCTCTATGCCGCCAAGCGCGCCGGCCGCAACCAGGTCTGGCCGCGTATCCGGCACTCGGGCATGACCGGCATGCCCACCTACCTGCCCGGGCTGCCGATCCGCCGGAAGTAGGACGGCGCCTAGAAGGCGCCGTGCCAGCTCCTCAGACCGAGCAACTTCTCCCCGAGCGGGGCCAGCTTGGCTGTGGTGGCGTTCTTCTTTTCCCATTCGCGCGGATCGCCTGGGAAGGCATCGCGTTTGGGATGGTCGAGTTCGCGCCAGAGGCGGATGCGCTCAAGACGCTCTTCCTCGTTGTCCTCGTTGGCCGGGAACATCGAGATGTACTGCGCCATGCGCACGCGGTTCCTGGAGTAGTTCGGACGCACGCCGTGGGCGAGCAGCGAGTTGAAGATCATCAGATCGCCAGCGTTCATCTCGATGTTGGTGATCTTATAGCCGGAGTAGTCCGGGTGCATCGGGTCGCGGTCGGCCGGCTGGGTCTTCACCCAGGTGTCGAAGTCGTAGAAGAGTTCGGGGATGCACTGGAAGCCGCCGACCTCGCCGTTCTGGTCGACCAGCGAGAGCACGCCCTGGACGCCGATCGGCTTTGGATCGAGCGAGGTATCGGCATCCCAGTGGATGAAGCCGTCGACGTTGCCGGGTGCGCGCTTGGGCGGGTTCAGGTTGGCGCGGTCGATGGTGACCCAGAGGTCGTCGATGTCCCAGATGTCG
>JAEZBF010000303.1 GCA_023427545.1 Pseudomonadota bacterium | reverse complement strand
GCCCTGAGCCGGGCGAAGTCCTCGCCTGCGTGATGCGAGGAGCGCGTCAGCGGGCTCGAGGACACCAGCAGGAAACCCTTGGAGCGGCCGATGGTCTCGAAGGCCTTGAACTCATCGGGGCTGACGTAGCGGATAACCGGGTGGTGCTTGCGCGAGGGCGCGAGGTACTGCCCGATGGTGAGGAAATCCACGTCTGCGCTGCGCAGGTCATCCATCAGCTGCAGCACTTCGTTCCGCTCCTCGCCCAGCCCGACCATGATGCCGGACTTGGTGAACATCGTCGGATCGAGCTCCTTGACCCGCTGCAGCAGACGGATGGAGTGGAAGTAGCGCGCGCCGGGCCGAACCTTGAGATAGTTGCGCGGCACAGTTTCCAGGTTGTGGTTGAAGACGTCGGGCCTCGCCGACACAACCACCTCGAGCGCCCCGTCCTTGCGCAGGAAATCGGGGGTGAGCACTTCGATCGTCGTTGTCGGCGCGCGGGCGCGGATGGCGCGGATCACCTGGGCGAAGTGCTCGGCGCCGCCATCGGGCAGGTCGTCGCGGTCGACCGAGGTGATGACGACGTGGTTGAGGCCGAGTTTGGCGACAGCGTCAGCGACGTGCGCGGGCTCGAGCGGATCGAGCGGGGTCGGCAGGCCGGTCCGGACGTTGCAGAAAGCACAGGCGCGGGTGCAGACCTCGCCCATGATCATCATCGTGGCGTGCTTCTGGCTCCAGCATTCGCCGATGTTGGGACAGCCCGCCTCCTCGCACACGGTGACGAGGCCGTGCTCGCGCACGATCTGCTGGGTCTCACGGTAAATGGGGGAGCCCGGCGCCCGGACGCGGATCCAGTCCGGCTTGCGCAGGATGTCGCTGTCGGGGCGGTGGACTTTCTCAGGGTGCCGCGGCCGGCTCTCGATCAGGGTCACCACGGCCGCACCTCTGGTGCTGCAATATGCATGCGGCAGATATGGCGCGAGGCCACATCTGCCGCAAGTCTCTCAGTCCGTCCCCAGATGGGGATCAGGCGTGCGTGTGACGACGATTCGTGAACATCCGGCCGATCGCAATCAGCAGGCAGGCGCCAACGATCGCGACGATCAGCTGGCCGAAGATGCCGCCCATGGTCGCACCGAAGATGAGCATCAGGACGAAGTTGCCGAGGATCGCACCCACGATGCCGAGGATGATGTTCATCAGCAGGTTCTGGTCCGAATGCATGATCTTTTCCGCGATCCAACCGGCGAGCGCGCCGATGATGATCGCCATAATCCAACCTACGCCTTCCATTGGTACTCTCCGTTCTGGCCTTCAATGCGCCATAAACGCGAGACCTGCCAAATAGATGCATCATCGCCTCAGGTCGGCTCGTCTGGTTGCTGTAATGGTAACCGGCATCTCAAATGTTGAGGGCACGTCCATAAGCATCGAGCACGCTTTCCTTCATGGTCTCCGAGAGCGTGGGATGCGGGAAGATCGTGTGGAACAGCTCTTCCTCGGTAGTCTCCAGGTTCATCGCCACAACGAAGCCCTGGATCAGTTCGGTGACTTCCGCGCCGACCATGTGCGCGCCGAGGAGTTCCCCGGTCTTGGCATCGAGGATGGTCTTGACCAGCCCCTCGGGCTCGCCCAGCGCGATCGCCTTGCCGTTGCCGATGAAGGGGAAGCGGCCGATCTTGACCTCGCGACCGAGCTCCTTGGCCTTGGCTTCGGTGAGGCCAACGCTCGCGACCTGCGGCTCGCAGTAGGTGCAGCCCGGGATCTTGGTCTTGTCGAGCCCGTGCACCTGCTTGCCCGCGATGGTCTCGACTGCGATCACCGCCTCGTGCTCGGCCTTGTGCGCGAGCATGGGCGCGCCGGCAACGTCGCCGATGGCCCAGATGCCCTTCACGCTCGTGCGCCCGTGATCGTCGACGGCGATGATGCCGCGGTCGACCCTCACCCCAAGCTTTTCGAGCCCGAGGTTCTCGGAATTGCCGGAGATGCCGACTGCAGAGAGCAGCCGCTCGGCGGAGAGCTGCTGAGCGCCATCCTTGGTCTCGATCGTCGCTACGATGGCGGCCTTGTTCTTTTCGACCTTGGTCACCTTGGCGTCGGTCAGCATCTTGATGCCGCGCTTCTCGAACCGCTTGCGGACGTGCGTGGCTATCTCTGCATCTTCGACGGGCAGGATCTGGGGGAGCAGTTCGACGACCGTCACCTCCGCACCCATCGAGCGATAGAACGAGGCGAATTCCATTCCGATGGCGCCAGAGCCCATGACCAGCAGCGACTTGGGCATTTCGCTGGGCACCATCGCCTCGAAGTAGGTCCAGATGCGCTCGCCGTCGGGTTCGATGCCGGGGAGAACGCGCGGGCGCGCGCCCGTCGCGATGATGATGTTCTTTGCGCTGTAGGTGCCGGCCCCAAGCGTGTTCTTG
The DNA here is from genome assembly GCA_023427545.1 of Pseudomonadota bacterium. Taxonomy (GTDB): domain Bacteria; phylum Pseudomonadota; class Alphaproteobacteria; order Rhizobiales; family Devosiaceae; genus JAEZBF01. The sequence goes on along the minus strand of JAEZBF010000303.1, from coordinate 8,251 downwards.
GGCGGGGGAACTTGCGGCTGCATCGGCTTCTTCTTGACCGGGCCGACCTCGACCTGGCCCACCGCCGGGATGGTCGCTTCGCCCCAGATGACATCGACCTTGTTCTTCTTCATGAGGAACTGGACGCCGTTGTTCATCTGAGCCGCAATGCCGCGCGAACGCTTGACGATCGCGCCGAGGTCGAAGCCGAACTTATCGGCGGTCAGGCCGTAGTCCTTGGCGTGGGTCATGTGGCCGTAGATTTCGGCAGTGCGCAGCAGGGCCTTGGTCGGGATGCAGCCCCAGTTTGAGCAAATGCCGGCCATGTGCTCGCGCTCGACGATTGCGGTCTTCATCCCGAGCTGGGCAGCGCGGATCGCGGCGATGTAGCCGCCTGGTCCGGCGCCGATGACGATCAGGTCGTAAGCATTGGCCATCGGAAGTTCCTAGATCTGCAGCAGGGACCGCACGAGGGGCACCAGGCCCTGCCCGATCGCGCGGGTGTTCGCGCCATCGAGGTGGATGCCGTCGCGGGGGTCGGTCTCGGCGACCGTGGCGGCATCGAAGAAGGCGACGCCGTGCTCGTCGGCCCGCTTCTTGTACTCGGAGGCGAAGAGTCGGGACTGCTCGACGTAGCTCAGGTCGCCGCCGAAGTGGTTCTTCATATCCATGTTGTCGGTGTCGACGAGGACTGGCGGCGCCACCAGGATAATCTGCGGCTCGGGTTCGCGGCGGGCGGCATAGTGGCCACGGATGACCTGCACCAGCCGGCCCATGCCCCGCCCGGCCTCACCCGCGGTGCGGCCGAGGTAGTGTTTGATGTCGTTGGTCCCGAGCATGATGATGATCATGTCGAGCGGTGAATGGCTCTCGAGCAGCGTCGGCAGGATGCGTGCGCCGTTGCGGTCGGCATTGGCGAACCAATCGTCGTGCGCCGTGGTGCGGCCGCCCAGGCCTTCAGCGATGACCCGCGCGGCGCCGCCGAGCCCCTGCTCGAGCGCAGTCGGCCAGCGGTCCTCGTACGGGTGCCGGGGTCCGCCCGTTACCGGGCTCGCGCCATAGGTCAGGCTGTCGCCGTAGGCGAGAATGGTTTTCACGCGCGGCTCCTTACGCCAGCATCATGATGGGGTGTTCGATCAGGCTCTTGAAGGCGGCGAGCAGTTCGGCCCCGAGCGCGCCATCGACGGAGCGATGGTCGCAGCTGAGGGTCACTGTCATGAACTGGCCGACCTTCACCTGCCCCTTCTCGGCGTAGACGCGCTCCTCTCCCGCACCGACCGCAAGGATGGTGCCGTGCGGCGGGTTGATGACGGCCGCAAAGTCCTTGATGCCATACATGCCGAGGTTCGAGATCGCCGTCGCTCCGCCCTGGTATTCATGCGGGGCAAGCTTCTTGTTGCGGGCGCGGCCGGCGAGATCCTTCACCTCCTCGCTGATCTGGCGCAGCGACTTGGTTTCGGCAGCCTTCACAACCGGCGTGAACAGCCCGCCCGGCACAGCCACAGCGACCGCGACGTCCGCGTGCTTGTGCAACAGGATCGAGTCGACCGCCCACGTGGCGTTCGCAGTCGGCACCTTCATGAGGGCTGCTGCCCAGGCCTTGATGATGAAGTCGTTCACAGAGAGCTTGAAGACCGGCTTGCCGTCCTTCATGGGCGCCGAGCGGTTGATCTCCTCTCGCGCCGCCATCAGCTCGTCGATCCGGCAGTCGAGCGTGAGGTAGAAGTGCGGCACCGTTTGCTTGGCTTCGGTGAGTCGCGCGGCGACCACCTTGCGCATGCCGTCGTTGGGAACGACCTCGTAGCTTCCCTCTTCGTACAGGCCCATCACCTGCTGCTTGGTCATGCCTTGCGCGAGGGCAGTGCTCGCAGGTGCGCCAGCGGTAGCGGCCTGCTTGAGCGGAGTCTTGCCAGACTTGGCGGCATCTACGTCCGCCTTCACGACGCGTCCGTGCGGTCCAGAGCCGGTGATGGCCGAAAGCTCGATCCCGGCTTCCTTCGCGAGCCGCCGCGCGAGCGGAGAGGCGAAGACGCCCTCCCGGCCGTTGGCGGCTGCACCGTTTGCCTTGGGGGTGGTGCCCTGCACAGGGGCGGCGGCTGAGCCAGTCATGGCGGTCGGCATGCGATCGCCGGTCTTCGCAGTTGGCGCGGTGGCGGGCGTTGCTTCGCTGGTCGGCTGACCCGCCGGGTTTTCATACTGCAGCCCGCCAGCGGTGACTCCGGCTGATGTTTCCGGCTTTCGTGCCACGGCAGCCGGCGCAGGCGCCTGCGCGTCGCTCGCGCTTTCGCCCTCCTGCAGCAGGACGGCAATGACGGAATTGACCTTCACGTTCTCGGCGCCCTCGGGCACCACGATCTTGCCGATCTTGCCTTCGTCGACGGCCTCGACCTCCATCGTCGCCTTGTCCGTCTCGATCTCGGCGATGACGTCACCGGAAGAGACGGTGTCGCCCTCCTTGACGTGCCACTTGGCGAGCTTGCCCTCCTCCATCGTGGGGGAGAGCGCCGGCATGGTGATGTTGATGCTCATTCGCCGATGTCCTCGTTCCAGAGGTGCGGGTTCTTTTGGATGAAGTCGGTCATCATGTGTTCGCACCGCCCGTCGTGGTAGTCGACCACGTCGACCCCGGCGAGGCTGAGCACATCCTGGAAGCCCTTGAAGTTCTTGCTTTCGGCCACGACGACGCGGGAAACGCCGAACTGGATGATGGTGCCGGTGCACATCATGCAGGGCGAGAGAGTCGTGTAGCAGGTGACGTCGCGGTAGGTGCGCTGGCGGCCGGCGTTCTGGAACGCATCCATTTCGCCGTGTAAAATGGGGTCGCCCTTCTGCACGCGCCGATTGTGGCCGCGCCCGATGATTTCGCCATTGCGCACCAGCACCGAGCCGATCGGAATGCCGCCTTCTGACAGGCCCTTCTGCGCTTCGGCATAGGCCTCGTCCAGAAACCGGCGGTCGAGCTCTTCCTGGGTGGGCATGACCATCAGCTCCGGTACGTCACGGCCTTCACCGCCTCTATGACCTCGTCCACGTTCGGAAGGGCGAGCTTTTCGAGGTTGGCCGCGTAGGGCATGGGCACGTCCTTGCCGGTCACGCGGGTGATCGGCGCGTCGAGGTAATCGAAGGCTTCAGCGCCGACACGCGCGGCAAGCTCGGCGCCGATGCCGCCCTGAGGCCAGCCCTCTTCAACGGTCACGAGCCGCCCAGTCTTCTTGACCGACTCCACCACAGTGGCTGAGTCCATCGGCCGGAGGGTGCGGAGATCGATGAGCTCCACATCGATCCCTTCGGCCACCAGTTTCTCGGTCGCCTGAGTGGCGTAGCGCATGCCCATCGAGAAGCTGACGATCGTGACGTCCTTGCCCTCGCGAGCGACATGGGCCTTGCCGATCGGCAGGACGTAGTCGTCGACCTTGGGTACCGGGAAGCTCGCGCCATAGAGAATTTCGTTCTCGAGGAACACCACCGGCGTGTCGGAGCGGATCGCCGCCTTGAGAAGGCCCTTGGCATCCGCGGCGCTATAAGGGGCGACGACATAGAGCCCGGGGACGTGGCTGTACCAGGCGGAGAAATCCTGGCTGTGCAGCGCGGCCACGCGCGCAGCAGCCCCATTGGGGCCCCGGAAGACGATCGGCGCGGTCACCTGCCCCCCGGACATGTAGAGCTGCTTGGCCGCCGAGTTGATGATCTGGTCGATCGCCTGCATGGCGAAGTTGAAGGTCATGAACTCGACGATGGGGCGAAGGCCTGCAAAAGCAGCGCCGGTGGCTAGCCCGGCGAAGCCATGCTCGGTGATCGGGGTATCGACGACCCGCTCCTTGCCGAACTCCTGCAACAGGCCCTGCGTGACCTTGTAGGCGCCTTGGTACTCGGCGACCTCTTCGCCGATGATGAAGACGTTGCGGTCCCGCCGCATCTCCTCGGCCATGGCTTCGTTCAGCGCCTGGCGCACCGTCATCTCGATCATCTCGACGCCTTCGGGCAGGTCGGGATCGGCGGCAGCGGCGGGGAGCGCCGGCGCGCTCGGCGCCTTCGTCTCGCGCACGGTCGGCTGGCTCTTGGCTGTCGTCTCACCGGTTCCCGCGGCGTCCGGTCCGGGCGGCTCCGACTCCGCTGCGTCGGCAATGGGCGACGGAGCCGACACGGCCCCAGCGTCTTCGCCTTCGCCCACCAGCGCAGCGATGGGCGTATTGACCTTCACCGCTTCGGTGCCCTCGGGCACGAACAGGCGTGCGACGGTGCCGCTCTCGATGGACTCGACTTCCATCGTCGCCTTGTCGGTCTCGATCTCGGCCAGCACGTCGCCGGGGGCAACCTTGTCGCCCTCCTTGACCAGCCACTTGCTGAGTTTGCCCTCTTCCATGGTCGGCGACAGGGCGGGCATGAGGATATCGATGGGCATTCAGTTCTCCAGCCGTGTTGGGGCTTGGTCGAGAGAAGGCAGGGCGTGGGCAGAGGCCGGCCGGTGCAGAGCGATTGCCGCTACGGCCACGGCGAGCACGAGGATGAACATCGCGAGGAAGATGTAGGCGCCGCGACGCATGACGGACAGGTGTGGATCGACCGCGGGCCCAAGTTCGGTCCGGATCGCGCCAAAGTTCCACATGCCGAGCCGGTTATAGGTCCTGAGTCGCTGCCCCTTGGGCGCAAGACCAAGGACGCCGAACGTCGCACGCACCATGAAGAAGGCCCAGACCAAACCGCCGAACATCAGGAGCGGGACCAACGTCTCGATCATCCCGGGCCTCCGCTGGCGGCAGCCGGGCCAGTCAATCCATCGCGGCGAACTTGCGATAAATGAGCAGAAGAGCCAAAGCGGTTAGACCGAGCACTGAGGTGACGCGGAGGGCGCGGTACCAGAGTGGATAACGTCCGCCGGCGCGAACCTCCGCGTCGACCATCTGACGCCGGATCTCGGGCCAGTGCTGGATGGTGAGGATCAGCTGCCTCGCGGTTCTCCAGAGCACCCGTACCACGTGCGAGAAGTACCAGCCGAACAGGATGAGGAGCGCGAGGGCAAGCAGCCAGACCAACCAGTCCGGTTGAGCCGTCATTGATGCGCCCTCTTACCGCCGCCATAACGATCAACGCTGTCCCATCGGCTGGAACATGCCGAAGACATTGCCCTCGGTGTCCTTGAAGTAGGCCGTCCAGCCCACTCCGGGCACCTCGTTCTTGGGCTGTGCCTGCTCGGCGCCCATGCCCTCAGCACGGGCGATGAACGTGTCGATGTCCGGCACGTCGATGGTGCAGACGAAGCCGATCATCTTGTCGCCGCTGCCGCCGGCGCGCGGGAGGATTGCGCCGTCGATGCCGGGTTCGTTGGGCGTCCCGGTGGTGACGATCCTGTAGTCCATGTCGCCGAACTTCTCCGAGGCCCAGCCGAAGAGCTTCTGGTAGAAGTCGGCTGCCCGCTGGGGCTCGTCAGCATGGATTTCGAAATGCACGACCCGTGGCATGGCGCTCTCCCCTCTCAGGCTGCGGCGTAGATGTCGGTCCAGAGCTCGGACGCATCCGGCTCCGCATCGGACGTGGCGAAATCCGCTGCCTCGGTGACGATCGCGCGGATTTCCGTCTCGATCGCCTTGAGGTTCTCCTCGGTCGCGTAGCTGCGCTCGAGGATGCGATTCTTGACCTGGTCGATCGGGTCACGCTCGGCGCGCATGGTCGAGACCTCGTCCTTCGTGCGGTATTTGGCGGGGTCCGACATGGAGTGGCCGCGGTAGCGGTAGGTCATCATCTCGAGGATGTACGGCCCCTGCCCCGAGCGCGCGTGCTCGATCGCGCGCTGGCTCGCATCGCGGACCAGGCGGACATCCATGCCGTCGACCTGCTCGCCGGGAATGTCGAAGGAGCGGCCGCGCTGCGAGAAATCGGTGGTCGCCGAAGCACGCTCGATCGAGGTGCCCATGGCGTAGCGGTTGTTCTCGATGATGTAGACGACCGGCAGGTTCCAAAGCTTGGCCATGTTGAAGCTCTCGTAGACCTGCCCCTGGTTAGCGGCGCCGTCGCCGAAATAGGTGAGGCTGACGGTGTCCTCACCCTTGTACTTGGCAGCGAAGGCAAGCCCGGTTCCAAGCGATACCTGAGCGCCGACGATGCCGTTGCCACCGTAGAAGCGGTGCTCGTTGGAGAACATGTGCATCGAGCCGCCCTTCCCTTTGGAAAGGCCGCCCGCGCGCCCGGTCAGCTCGGCCATTACGGCTTTGGGGTCGAGGCCCATGGCCAGCATGTGGCCGTGATCGCGATAGCCGGTGATCTGGGCATCCTCGTCGCGGCGCGAGGCCATGGTGACACCCGTCACCACCGCCTCCTGGCCGATGTAGAGGTGACAGAAGCCGCCGATCAGGCCCATGCCGTACATCTGGCCGGCCTTCTCCTCGAACCGGCGGATCAGCAGCATCTCCCGGTAGGCGTGCAGCTCCTCGTCTTTCGTGAACTCGGGAAGGTTGGACTTCGCCGGCTTGCTCGCCGCTTTGCGTGCCATGCTCGTCTCCGATTTCGCAGCCGGGCCGAAGGGAGGACGACGCGGCGAAGCGCATCCTAACGCATGGAGACGATGGGCGCTAACTCACATTTCAGAATAGCAGCTCTGCGTAACATGCTGTCGTGGAGAAACATTCGGGAGTTAACCTGAATCCTGTCAACCGGCGAAACGGCTAGTTGGTCGATCCCGTTATGAGTGCCGAGAGATCGTTGGACGCGAGCGCAGGCTCCGAGCCCAGCTGTGGGATGCCGGTTGCGGGATTGACCATGACGATGATGTCGTCGGCTCGCGCCATGTTCAGCAAGGCGCGGGCGCGTTCCGTTAGGATGTCGGGGTCCAGCCTGTCGGCCTTGAACAGGTCGACGCGGTGCCGGTAGGCGTCGATCTCCGCCTTCAGGCCGGCCGAACGGGCCTGCAGGTCCTCGATCTCGCTCGTCATCTGCTTCTGGCTCTCGACGCCGAACTGACCGCGCAGCGCGTTGTAGCCAAGATAGCCCTGGAACGCGACGAGCAGCGTGGTGACGGCGAGCGAGCGCCAGAGCGATGGACGTTTGAGGCGAGTGGGCATGTGCACAGGCTATCCGATCAGGCTTAATGAGCCGTTGTTGGAGCCGGCCATGAAGCCATGCACCGTCACCGCGATCGCCGGAGGTCTTCCCGAAGGGCTCGCGGTTCTCGCCAGTGAGGCGCGCAGTGAAGGTTATCGCATGCTCGACGTGCTGATCGCCGAATGGGAGAGCGGAGCAAACCGCTTCGATGGGCCCGGGGAGGCCGTTCTTGGTGTGATGGCCGGAACCGTTCTGGTTGGAATCGGCGGCATGACCGTCGATCCGGATTACCCCGACGCTTTGCGGATGCGTCGGTTCTATGTCTCGGCCCGGCACCGCCGCAGGGGGGCCGGTAGCGCCATGGCCCGCGCGCTGCTGGAGCGGCCGGAGACGCAGGGGCTCCTGATCGTGCTGAACGCCGGGACGGCGGCCGCCCCGGCGTTCTGGGAGTCGCTTGGCTTTACGCGCGCCGGCGCACGCACCGGCCACACGCACGTCTTGCAGCGCTAGAAATCGCCGCCCAGGTCGAAGTCGCCGCCACCGTCGAATTCACCTGCGTCGAAGCCGGGATCGGTGTCGCCACCAGGATCGGCGGCGCCGCCTGCGTCACCGTGATCGGCACCCGCATTGGGCTCAGCGGCATGGGCCTCGCCGGCGCCGAACAGCCCGCCGATCATGTTGCCGAGCAGGACGCCGCCAGCAACGCCCATGGCCGTCTGCATCGCGCCCGCGAGGAAGCCGCCGCCGCTGAAGCCAGGCGCACCGCGGCTCCACGGACCAGGGTTGTTGCGTTCGTCGGCGTAAGGCTGCTGACGGCTTTGCTGCCCCCACCCCTGCCGGCGCTCCACCTGCTCCTCGAGCTCGGCGATACGACGCTCCGCCTGTTCGAGCGCCTGCTGCTGCACGACCACTGTCTGCGCCATGTAGTAGGCGGCGGAAGGCTGGTCGGAGAGGCGGCGGGCGATCAGCGCCTCGGCGTCGGGGTCGCGAGGCTCAACGGCCCGCTGCTCAACGGCGGCAATCCGCTGGAAGAGTCCATCGATGGCTCGGCGATCGTCGGGGGTCATCCTGTCCTCCATGAACCAGACTGGTACGGTTCAGGTGGTGACCCCCGCCGCGCCACGCAACCGCTCAGCCGGTGAAATCGCGCTTTCCGATTGGCACGCCGTTGTGCCGCAGGATGTCGTAGGCGGTGGTCACGTGGTAATAGAAGTTGGGATAGACGTTGTTGAGCAGG
>JAEZBF010000312.1 GCA_023427545.1 Pseudomonadota bacterium | reverse complement strand
GCCTATGCGCTGATCGCGCTGGGGCTCAACATCCAGTGGGGGTACGGGGGCCTCTTCAACTTCGGCATCATGGGGTTGCTGATGCTCGGCGGTTTTGCCGTCACCTTCATTGCGGCGCCGGTGAACGGGCAGTTCTGGGGCTCGGAAGGGCCGTTCCTGCTGGGCCGCGCGCTGCTCGCCTTCATCGCGGGCGCGGCCCTGGTCTGGGGGGTGCAGCGGGCCGACCGGATCGGCATTCGCGGCGGCTGGAAGACGGCGCTGACCGTGCTCGTGTGGTTTATCGCCTACATCATCTACCGCAGCCAGATCGACCCGGCGGCCGCCTATATCGAGCGGAGCGGCGGCGGCTGGATCGGCGGCCTCGGGCTGCACACGCTGCTCGGCTGGGCCTTCGGCGGCGTGCTCGCCGCGGCGGTCGCCTACATAATCGGCAAGATCTGCCTCGGGCTGCGGACCGACTACCTCGCGATCGCGACCATCGGAATTTCCGAGATCGTCCGCGCCTTCCTCAAGAACGCCGACTGGCTGACCCGCGGCACGCTGACGGTATCGCCGATCCCCTGGCCGACGCCGCTGCCGCAGGCGCTGCAGGCGCAGGGCGTGCCGATCACCGACTCGTTCGTCTTCGCGCGCATCATGCTGCTGGTCGCGATCCTCGTCGTGCTCGGGCTCGCGCTCTTTCTCGTGCAGCGCGCCTATGGCGGGCCGTGGGGCCGCATGATGCGGGCGATCCGCGACAACTACATCGCCGCCGGCTCGATGGGTAAGAACGTCACCGCCCGCCAGCTCGAGATCTTCATACTTGGCTCAGTGCTGATGGGAATCGGTGGCGCTATTCTCGTAACCATCGGACAAATCTACGATCCTGGCGCATTTCAGCCCATCAACCACACCTTCATGTTCTGGGTGATCATCATCGTGGGCGGCGCCGGCAACAACTGGGGCGCGGTGCTCGGTGCGCTGCTGATCTACATCACGTGGGTGATCTCCGACCCGCTGTCGCAGACCATGTTCCACTGGATCTCCGACCGCACGGCCGGCATGGGCTGGGGCGCGATTCCGGAGATCGAGTCGCGGGCGAGTCAGATGCGCGTCTTCGTACTCGGCGTGGTGATCACGCTGGCGCTGCGCTACGCCCCGCGGGGGCTGCTGCCGGAAGTCGTGCGGCGGGAGGGATAAGGCGATCGACGTGTCGGAACACGTCACCTGATCTCCCGTCCGCGTGATCTCCGACCGTATGGCGTCCGGATGATGGACCTGCCTGATCCTATTCGAAGCGGACGAGCAGGTCCTTGGCGTCGATCTGGTCGCCCGGCTTGATGAGGACCTCGGCAACCGTGCCGTCGGCATCGGCGTGGATCGCCGTCTCCATCTTCATGGCCTCGATCGAGCAGAGCACGTCCCCGGCGGTGACGCGCTGGCCCGGTGCGACGGCGAGCGAGGAGATGACGCCGGGCATCGGCGCGCCGACCTGGCGGGGGTCGTCGTTGGCGGCCTTCGCACGCGCCTTGATATCGCCGACCTTGAGCCGGTCGGGCACTGAGACCGAGCGGGGTTGGCCGTTGAGGTCGAAGAAGACGCGCACCATGCCCTGCTCGTTGGTCTCGGCTCGACCGAGGTACTGCAGGACCATTGTCTTGCCCTTCTCGAGCTCGACGAAGAGCTCCTCGCCGGGCGTCAGGCCGTAGAAGTAGACCGGGGTGGGCAGCACTTCCGTCGGGCCGTAGCGGTCCTGGGTCCGGGCGAACTCGGCGAATACCTTGGGGTACATCAGATAGGAGGCCAGGCGCAGATCGTCGATCGCAAGCCCGGCTCCGGCTTCGGCAGCCTTGGACCGCTCGGCTTCCAGGTCGACGTCCGCAAGGTAGGAGCCGGGCCGATCGGTCATCGGCGGCCGGCCCTTGAGCACCTTCTTCTGCAGCTTTTCGGGAAAGCCGCCCGGCGGCTGGCCGAGCTCGCCGGCAAAGAAGCCGACGACCGAATCGGGGAAGGCGACCTCGCGGGCTGGGTCTTCGACTTCCTTGCGCGTGAGGCCGGATGAGACCATGGCCAACGCCATGTCACCGACCACCTTGGATGAGGGGGTCACCTTGACGATGTCGCCGAACATCAGGTTGACGTCGGCGTAGGTGCGGGCGACCTCGTGCCAGCGGCTCTCGAGCCCCAGCGAACGCGCCTGTTCCTTGAGGTTGGTGAACTGCCCACCCGGCATTTCGTGCAGGTACACTTCCGACGCGCCGGAGCGTAGGTCGCTCTCGAAGGCGCGGTACTGGGTGCGCACCGCCTCCCAGTAGAAGCTGATCTCGCGGATCACGTTGCCGTCGAGGGCGGGATCGCGCGGGCCGTCCTTGAGCGCGGCGACGATCGAGCCGAGGGTCGGCTGGCTGGTGGTGCCCGAAAGCGCATCCATCGCCGCATCTACGGCGTCCACGCCGGCTTCCACGGCGGCGAGGATGGTTGCGGCCGCCGCGCCCGAGGTGTCGTGGGTGTGCAGATGGATCGGCAGCGAAATTTCGGACCTGAGCGTCTCGATCAGGACCCTGGCAGCCCGCGGCTTGAGCAGGCCGGCCATGTCCTTGAGGCCGAGGACGTGGGCGCCGGCAGCCTCGAGCTCCTTGGCGAGGGAGACGTAGTATTTGAGGTCGTACTTGGCGCGTGACGGATCGAGGACGTCGCCGGTGTAGCAGATGGCGCCTTCGGCGACCTTGCCGGCCTCGCGCACCGCATCGATCGAGACGCGCATGTTCTCGACCCAGTTGAGGCAATCGAAGATGCGGAAGACGTCGACGCCGCCCGCCGCCGCCTGGCGGACGAAGAACTTCACGACGTTGTCGGGATAATTGGTGTAGCCGACCCCGTTTGAGCCGCGCAGCAGCATCTGGGTGAGGATGTTGGGGGCGCCGGCGCGCACGGCGGCGAGACGCTCCCAGGGGTCCTCGTTGAGAAAGCGCATGGCGACGTCGAACGTCGCGCCGCCCCAGCATTCGAGCGAGAACAGGTTGGGCAGGCCGCGCGAGTAGGCCTCGGCGATGCGCGTGATGTCGTAGGAGCGCATGCGCGTTGCGAGCAGGCTCTGGTGCGCGTCGCGCATCGTCGTGTCGGTGAAGAGCACGCGGTCCTGCGCCTTCCTCCACCGGGCGAGACCCTCGGGGCCGTCGCGGTCGAGCACCTGGCGAGAGCCGGAGAGGAGGGATGGCGCCTCGTACTCGGGAACGACCGGCGCGGCGGCATCGGATGGCGGACGCGGGCGGTCGCGGACCTCGGGATGGCCGTTGACCGTGACGTCGGCGATGTAGGTCAGGAGCTTGGTTGCGCGGTCCTTGCGCTTTGCGATGTCGAAGAGCTCGGGCGTCGTGTCGATGAACCGCGTGGTGTAGCGGTTGTTGACGAAGTCCGGGTGGATGATGATGTTTTCGAGGAAGGCGAGGTTGGTCGACACGCCGCGGATGCGGAACTCGCGCAGGGCGCGGTGCATGCGGGCGATCGCTTCCTCGGGCGACGGCGCCCAGCAGGTCACCTTCTCGAGCAGCGGGTCGTAGAACCGGGTGATGATGGCCCCGGCATAGGCCGTACCGCCGTCCAGCCGGACGCCGAAGCCGGTCGCCTCGCGATAGGCGGTGATGCGGCCGTAGTCGGGAATGAAGTTCTCTTCCGGGTCCTCGGTGGTGATGCGGCACTGGATGGCGTTGCCGTTGAGGCGGATATCCTCCTGCCGCGGCACGCCGGACTCGGGCGTGCCGATCACCGCGCCTTCGAGCAGGCGGATCTGCGCCTTGACGATATCGATGCCGGTTACCGCCTCGGTGACGGTGTGCTCGACCTGGATGCGCGGGTTGACCTCGATGAAGTAGAACTTGTCGGTGTCGGCATCCATCAGAAACTCGACGGTGCCGGCGCCGCGGTAATTGGCGGCGCGGCCGAGCCGCAGCGCGGCCTCGGTGAAGGCGTTCCGCACCTCCTCGCTGAGGTAGGGGGCAGGGGCGCGCTCGACGACCTTCTGGTTGCGCCGCTGTACCGAGCAATCGCGCTCGAAGAGGTGCACCAGGTTGCCGTGGTCGTCGCCGATCAGCTGCACTTCGACGTGGCGAGCGCGCTCGATCAGCTTTTCGAGATACATCTCGTCCTTGCCAAAGGCAGCCTTTGCCTCCCGCTTGCCCTCCGAGACTTCGTGCCGGAGTGCCTTCTCGTCCATGATCCGGCGCATGCCGCGGCCAGCGCCGCCCCAGCTCGCCTTGAGCATGAGGGGGTAGCCGATCTCGGCGGCCATACGCGCGATCTCGTCGAGGTCGTCGGGCAGCGCCTCGGTGGCGGGCACGACCGGCACGCCCGAAGCGATCGCCATGTTGCGCGCCGCGACCTTGTTGCCGAGGTCACGCATGGTCTGGGCGCGTGGCCCGATGAAGATCAGGCCGGCGTCCTCGCAGGCATCGGCGAACTCGGGGCTTTCCGAGAGCAGGCCGTAGCCGGGGTGGATGGCGTCGGCGCCGCTCAGGCGGGCGACGCGCAGGTATTCATCGATCTGCAGGTAGGCTTCGACCGGACCTTTGCCGCGTCCGATCAGGTAAGCCTCGTCGGCCTTGAAACGGTGGAGGGCGAGCTTGTCCTCCTCGGCGTAGCAGGCGACCGTCTTGATGTTGAGCTCGTTGGCCGCGCGGAACACACGGATCGCGATTTCGCTGCGATTGGCGACGAGGATCTTCTTGATCGGCATGACGATGCACCCGAGGCGAGGAGGGGACCGGGCGAAGCACCGCCCGAAGGCGGTGGAACGGTTTATTTCTCGCCGAGATGGGCGGCGAGGTGGCTCATATCGTAACCGGCACCCTGCGCCTGGGCGATGATGTCCTCGCCCCGCATCTTGCCGGCCTGCGACAGCGCCCAGAGCGTCGTCGAACGCGTTCCGGAGCGGCAGTAGCAGAATACCGGGCCGGCGCTCCCCTCGAGCGCCTCCCGAGTCTTTTCGACCATGTCGGGGGAGACCCCGTCGCGGCCGAGCGGAATGGAGTAATAGTCGAGTCCGGCGGCCTTGGCGGCGGCCTCGATCTCGGCGCCGGGGGGCTGGTCGGGCGATTCACCGTCCGGGCGGTTGTTGACGATGGCAACGAACCCTGCCGCCTTCAGCGCGGGCACGTCCTCAGGTGCGATCTGCCCAGACACGCTGACCTTGTCGTTGATCCGCTTGATCTCCAAGCCGGCTCTCCTAAACGCTTGCACCCAGAGGCTTCCCGGCCCCCTTATTCCACCGCGGCGGCGCGGACGCAACCAGACTGGTCATTCCGAAGTGGGCAGGGGCGTGCCGAGCCAGGGCCGCCAGATCTCCTCGCGGCCGGAAACGAAGAGGTCGGCCACTGTCTGCACCGTGGCGCCGGGCTCGTTGAGGGCGGCCAGCAGCGCGTTCATCTCCTTGATCGGCATTTTCGCGCGCTGGAAATAGGCCGCGATCTCGGGCGCCTCGGGATAGACCCAGTCGGCAAGGCCGATCACCACGGGCTCAGGCGCGAAAGCGCTTGGTTTCGGGGCGGGACACGAACGCCGGGCAAGACAGGTCAGAGCGGCCTGGTCATACGAGCCGAGGTCCAACTCCTTGAATTTGAACTGCGAAAGCACCGCATTCGGCTGCCAATAATAGAACAACACCGCCTCCTTCCTGCTCACCGCTTCGGCGATGAGGGTGTCGAGTTCGAAGCGGTTAGCGGGCTCAACGACATTGAAGAAGGTGTCGAGGCCGAGCGCCTTGAGCAGGTTGCGGTTGATCACCGCACACCCCCAGTCGATGGGGCACGAGATGAACCGGGCCTTCGGATTGCTGCCGGCGAAGATCTTCCACTGCGTTGCGAGGGAGGCTGCGTTGGTGAGCTCGGGGTGGGCCTCTGCGACGTAGTCGGGAATGAACCATCCTTCGAAGGCAGTCTCGACATAGGTAGTGCCCGCCTGGCGCACCTGCTGCGCCTTGGTGCCCTGGTTCCAGATCTCAGCGATCCGGGAAATCCACATCTCCGGCGCGATGGCCGGCTGGCCGGAGGCTGCCATGCCGGAGCCGGCAGCGGCGAGATCGCTCGAGACGACCTGCACGTCGCAATCGAACTCTGCCGTGAGGATGCGGGCATGGATTTCAGCGAGGATCTGCGCCGAAGGCCACTGCATCGCGGCAATGCTGAGGGTCCGGGTGCCGCAGGGTGGCGGCTCGGGCGTCTCGGCGGCTTGGGCGGGGGTGTCGCTCTCGCCGGCAGGGGGTTCCTGCGCGAGCGCCGATACGGCAAGGAGGACGGAGAGAAGGAGAGACAGGAGCAGCCGCACGAGCGTTCATCCATGTGTTGGGTCGACTGGCGTTAAGCACCTGCCCATCGAGGTGCCGCCAAAGCCCGGAAACCGGATGACTCCATGGGCGAAATTGTGGCAGTGTCCGCGCCAGCGGGGCACGGGAGTGCCCCCAATCATTGTTGCCAGCCGCATCATATGATCCTCGATCAGGGGGCGCGCGGGGGCAACCATAGCAGAGGGACAACATGCACAAAGTGAAGAGCATCGTTTCGCTGGCCGCAGTGACCGCGCTGTTTGGCGGTCTGGCTGCCCCGGTGTTCGCCGAGGACGTGAAGCTGGGTATCCTCGGCGACCTGACGGGGCCGATCGAAAGCCTGTCGCCGCCAATCGTTGCCGGCGCGCAGCTTGCGTTCGACCAGGTCAACGCCGAAGGCGGCATCCTGGGCGGGGGCAAGATCACGGTGGTCGTCGGCGACAGCGCCTGCGATCCGACCGCCGCCGGTCCGGCGGCCGACAAGCTGGTCATCACCGATCAGGTGACTGCGTTCGTCGGCGCATTCTGCACCGGCGCGACAATCGGCGCTGCCAATGCCGCCGGCATTCCGGGCAACGTCGTCCAGATCTCGCCGTCGGCCACCGCTCCGGCGCTGACTACGCTCGATGACAAGGACCTTGTCTACCGCACTGCGCCGTCCGATGCCTTCCAGGGGGTCAAGCTGGGCGACCTGCTGATGCAGAAGGGCATCAAGGACGTTGCCGTGACCTATGTGAACAACGACTACGGCAAGGGCCTGAACGACGTCTTTGTCGAGCAGTTCAAGAAAAACGGCGGCACGGTTTCGGCCGACGTCTCGCACGAGGACGGCAAGGCTGACTATCGCGCCGAGCTCGGCCAGCTGGCCGCAGGCGGCAGCCAGGCGCTGGTGATCATCGCCTACGTGTCGGGCTCCGGCCAGACGATCCTGCGTCAGGCAGTCGAAAGCGGTGACTTCGACAAGTTCATCGGCGTCGACGGCATGATCGGCGATGCCATCGCGACCGGTCTCGATCCCAAGCAGATCGAAGGCATGATCGCGACCCGCGCCGGCGCCTATACCGGCGCTTCGGCCGATGCCTACAAGAAGCTCGCCACGGACGCCGGGCAGAACCCCGATGCCACCTATGCGCCGCAGGCCTACGACGCGGCCTTCCTGCTCGCCCTTGCGGTGCAGAAGAACGGCTCGGCTCAGCGTGAGGGCCTTGCCCAGGCGCTGCGCGACGTCGCTGGTCCTCCGGGCGAAACCGTCCGTCCCGGCGAATGGAAGAAGGCTCTTGAGCTGCTCGCTGCCGGCAATGAGATCGACTACGACGGTGCCAGCGGCCCGATGGACTTCGACGAGGCCGGCGACGTCACCGGCATCATCAACGAAGTCGACTTCGTCAACGGCGCCTTCGTCGACCAGGGCGCGGTGAAGTAAGCCGACCGGATTGAATGCAGGAGGCCCGGGAGCAATCCCGGGCCTTTTCGTTGGACATCAAGGGAGCAGCTCATGGAACCGCGGATCAGCCTCGTGACGCTCGGCGTGTGGGACCTCGATCGCAGCGCGGCGTTCTACGAGCGGCTCGGCTGGACGCGCTCAGGTCCGTCGATGGGCGTTGCGTTCTTCCAGCTTGGTCCGCTGGTGCTGTCGCTCTATTCGCGCGACGCGCTGGCCAAAGACATCAACATCGCCGGGCATGGCGAGGGGTTCGCCGGGTTCACTCTGGCGCACAACGTGCGCACGCGCGAGGAGGTCGATGACGTCGTCGACCGCTGGGTGGCGGCGGGCGGCACACTGACGCGGGCACCGTTCACGGCGGATTGGGGCGGCTACATCGCCTTCGTCGCAGATCTCGACGGGCATCTCTGGGAGATTGCCTGGAACCCGCAATTCCCGATCGACGACGCCGGCGGCGTACATCTGCCCGGAGCCAGCTGAGCCTGTGGCTAGCGGCGACGCACCGTGCCGTTGACGGTCTTTGTGCCTGGCTCCTGCGGCATGCGGCGAGCGATCCAGCCGACAGCCAAAGCGACCAGCGCGACATCGTCGACGATGCCGAGCAGCGGCAGGAAATCGGGCAAGATATCGATCGGGCTGACGAGATAGAGCACGACCGCGACCATCGCGCCCTTGAGGTAGAGCGGGGTCCCCGGATCGAGGAACCCGCGCCCGAGCGTGACCAGGTCGTTTCGGAAGTGCAGCAGGCGGCCGATGAGCGAAAAGCGGTTCATGCGATGTGAAATGGCCCCTGGTGCGGGAAGTTCAAGACTTTCGGAAGGCGAGATAGCCCGGTGGCGCCTGCCCCTCATGTATTGACAACATTGCACCGGTAGGCTGATCGGCCTATTTCCTGCGCAAGCGAGGTGAAGATGAGCACGATTGCGCGCAAGCGGACCGTCGGGGTGAACGTCGGCGGGGTGATGGTTGGCGGCGGCGCGCCCATCGTCGTGCAGTCGATGACCAACACCGATACCGCCGACATTGAGGGGACGGTGCGCCAAGTAGCGCAGCTGGCCCGGGCCGGGTCGGAGCTCGTACGGATCACCGTCGATCGCGACGAGAGCGCCGCAGCGGTTCCCCATATACGCGACCGGCTGCGCGCGCGCGGCGTGAACGTGCCGCTGATCGGCGATTTCCACTACATCGGCCACAAGCTGCTGACCGAGCACCCCGCGTGCGCCGAGGCGCTCGACAAGTATCGGATCAACCCCGGCAATGTCGGTTTCCGCGAGAAGCGCGACCTGCAGTTCGGGACGCTGATCGAGCTTGCCATCCGCTACGGCAAACCGGTGCGGATCGGGGTGAACTGGGGCTCGCTCGATGCCGAGCTGCTGACGAGGCTGATGGACGATAACGCCGCGGCTGGATCGCCGCTATCGGCCGCCGCGGTTCAGCGCGAGGCGATCATCCAGTCGGCGCTGCTGAGCGCGCAGCGAGCGGAGGAGATCGGACTGCCGCGTGAGCGCATCATCCTCTCGACCAAAGTGTCGGACGTGCAGCACCTGATCGCGGTCTACGAGGAGCTGAGCGCGCGCTGCGATTACGCGCTGCACCTCGGGTTAACCGAGGCCGGTATGGGGTCCAAGGGGATCGTCGCGTCCTCGGCCGCGATAGGCATCCTGCTACAGCAGGGGATCGGCGACACCATCCGGGTCTCGCTGACGCCTGAGCCGGGCGGTGACCGCACCCAGGAGGTGCGCGTCGCGCAAGAACTCTTGCAGACCATGGGCTTCCGGCAGTTTCTTCCCGTAGTGGCTGCATGTCCTGGCTGTGGGCGCACGACCTCGACGGTTTTCCAGAGTCTTGCCAAGGACATCCAGGATCATCTTAGCGCATCGATGCCGGAATGGCGCGAGCGCTACCCCGGGGTCGAGGCGCTTTCCGTTGCGGTGATGGGCTGCATCGTCAACGGCCCAGGCGAGAGCAAGCAGGCGGACATCGGCATCTCGCTGCCGGGTACCGGCGAGCAGCCGGCGGCCCCCGTTTTCATTGAGGGGCAGAAAGTCGCAACGCTGCGCGGCGCGGACGTTGCCGACCAGTTCAAGGTGATGGTCGCCGACTACATCGAGCGCCGTTTCGGGACGGGTGCGAAGGTGCCCGAGGTTGCGGCGGAATAGCGGGACGATGAGTTCCGCCGCTGGGGCGAGCTTCCGGCAAGCGGAGCCGCACGATGCTGCCGCCATCCGCGAACTGGTCCGGAGCGCCTATGCCAAATGGGTGCCGCTGGTTGGGCGCGAGCCGCGGCCGATGCAGGCCGACTACGACAAGGGCGTGCTGGAGCACAGGTTCGATCTGGTGGAGGAAGACGGCGTTCTCACCGGATTGATAGAGACAGTGGTGCGCGACGATCATCTCTGGATCGAGAGTATCGCAGTTGCACCGATGGCGCAGGGCAGGGGCATCGGACGACGGTTGCTCGCCCATGCCGAGGTGCTGGCCCGGGAAGCGGGCAGGAACGAGACGCGCCTGCTGACGAACTCGGCGATGGAGACCAACATCGCGCTGTACCGACGGGTCGGGTACGTCGAGGTGCGGCGGGAGCCGTTCCTGAGCGGGTTCACCGTCTACATGCGCAAGACGCTGGTCAGGTAGCGGCGTCCGCCCCCCCCTCTTGACTGCACAGGCTTAGCAGAGGCGAAACGGCTAGTCCGGCACGTCGCAGGCGTCCGCCCAGCGGTTGCCGCAGAGCTCGAGCAGGCGAGGGACCGTGAGGCGGACGGAGGCGTGGGTGGAGCCGCCCGCAGGGATGACCTCCTGGTAAATCTTCAGCGAGACGTCGCAGTAGATCGTGAGCGGCGCGGGCAGGCCGAAGGGGCAGACCCCGCCGACGGGATGGCTGGTAAGGCGCAGCACGTCCTCGGGACCGAGCATGCGCGGGCGCCCGCCGAAAGCTGCCTTGGCCTTGCTGTTGGAAAGGCGCGCATCGCCCCGGGTGACGAGCAGGAACTCCTCGTCGCCGACCCGGATGGCGAGGGTCTTTGCGATCTGGCCCGGGGCAACACCGTGGACGGCCGCTGCGAGGTCCACGGTTGCGGTGCTGTCGGGCGTGACCATCACCTCGAGATCGGGTGCGCGGCGGGCGAGATCGGCGCGGACGGTTTCGACGCTCATGTCCTCGGCCCCAGCACGCAGAAGCCATTGCCGAAGGGATCGGCGCAGAAGGCGATCGGCGGGCGACCGGGAGCGCTATGCCGCTGCTCGACCGTTCCACCCCGCCGTTCGACAGCGGTAACCGCAGCTTCGAAGTCATCGACGTGGAAATCGAGGTGGACCGGCGTCCAGTGCCTGTTATAGCGCCGCTCGGTTCCTTCGGCCGGTGTCGACCGGCTGCCTTCCGCCTTCTCCATGATCCCGAGGGACTGACCGTCGCCCGAAAGGATTGCGTAGACGGGGATCGGGCGGGCGGTTTCGGTCAGGCCGAGTACCTCAGAGTAGAAGGAAACGCCGGCGGCAAGATCGGGCACGTCGATGGTGGCGGAATAGCGCATGCTACCTGATGGTTGTCGTTGACCGGTTGCAGCCAGGAGGGCGGAACAGTGTGGGCAAGTCAGCTCTCGCGGGTCGCGAAATAGCGGGCGGTGGCGCGCAGGCCATCTGCTTCGTCGCCGAAGGGCGTCAGCGCGGTGATGGCATCGTGGATCAGGTCGCCGAGCCGACGGCGGGCGGGCTCGATGCCTAGGCGTGCGACGAGGGTCGCCTTGTTGCGGCCGGCGTCCTTGCCGGTTGCCTTCCCCAGGGTTTGGGCGGTGGAGGTTGCGTCGAGCAGATCGTCGGCGAGCTGGAAGGCCCGGCCGGCGAGTTCGGCGTAGCGGGTGAGCGCATCGAGCGCAGACGCTTCTGCCCCGCCGGTAATGGCGCCCATGCGGACGGCGGCCCGGATCAGGGCGCCGGTTTTCATCGACTGAAGCAGGGCGATCTCGCTGTCGGCCGGTGAGGCCGTCTCTGCGGCAAGGTCGCGCGACTGGCCGCCCACCATGCCGGCAGGGCCGGCGGCAGCTGCGAGCTCTGCAACGAGGCGGATGGCGATCGTGGGGTCAGCGTGGGTGGCGAGCACATCGAAGGCGAGGGTCAGCAGGGCGTCGCCGGCCAGGATGGCGGTGGCTTCATCGAAGGCGCGGTGGACGGTGGGCCGGCCGCGGCGAAGGTCGTCGTCGTCCATTGCCGGAAGATCGTCGTGGATCAGCGAGTAGCAGTGGATCAGCTCGATCGCGACGGCGGGCAGGCGTGTGTTTTCCGTGCTCGCGCCGAAGATGGCGCCGGACTGCCTGACCAGAAACGGGCGCAGGCGCTTGCCGCCGCCGAGGGTGCCGTGGCGCATCGCCGCCACGAGGCGCTCCGGCGCGGGTGCGAGGCGAGCCGGGGTGAGGAGCACCTCGAGAGCGGCCTCGATATCGGCGGCGTTGGCTGCGAGGAGTTGGCTGAAGTCCATGCTGGCTGGGTAGATCGGAAGCCCGCGGAGAACAAGGGGAGGCGGGGTGCTGCAGGGCACTAGCCAAGTCCTCGCGCGTCCTGTATAGAGCCGCGCAAATCCCGAGCAGGCTCAGGTCTGTTGCCCCGCCGCCATTGCGCGGCGTTATCATTTTGACGGAGTTCTTCCCATGGCTGTGCCAAAACGCAAGACCTCGCCGATGAAGCGCGGCTTCCGCCGTTCGGCCGATGCGCTGAGCGCGCCGGCCTATGTCGAGGACAAGGATTCGGGCGAGCTGCGTCGTCCGCACCACGTCGACCTCAAGACCGGCATGTACCGCGGCCGGCAGATCCTCGAGCCCCGCAAGAGCTGAACCGGCTCGGGCGTTCGAACTGAACGCTCTCGAGAGCTAGGCTTTCGGTTTTCGATCCGCTATCCCAGCGGCCGGTCCTTCAAAGAGCTGGCCGCTTTGCTTTAGGAGGTACCGATGGGCACGCGCACTGAAACCGACTCGATGGGTGCAATCGAGGTGCCCGCCGACAGGTACTATGGCGCGCAAACCGCCCGCAGCCTGATGAACTTCGACATCGGCGGCGAGAAGATGCCCGCCGAGATCATCCGCGCCTTCGGCATGCTCAAAAAGGCGGCCGCGATCGCCAACTTCAAGCTCGGACTGCTGGATGAGCAGAAGCGCGACCTCATCGTCGCGGCGGCGGACGAGGTGATCGGCGGAACACTGGCGGATCACTTTCCGCTGGTGGTGTGGCAGACCGGCTCGGGCACCCAGTCCAACATGAACGTCAACGAGGTGATCTCGAACCGCGCCATCGAGATGGCCGGCGGGACGATGGGCTCCAAGAAGCCGATCCATCCCAACGACCACGTCAATATGAGCCAGTCGAGCAACGACACCTATCCGACGGCGATGCATATCGCGGCGATCGAGGCGCTCGAGAGCTATCTCTTCCCGCGAGTGCAGGTGCTGCGAGACACGCTGGCGGCGAAATCCGAGGAGTTCATGTCGATCGTCAAGATCGGCCGGACGCACCTGCAGGATGCAACGCCGCTGACGCTGGGCCAGGAGATGAGCGGCTGGGTCGCGCAGATCGACCTCGCCATCGAGGCGATCAAGGCGACGCGCGCGCAGCTCTACCAGCTGGCACTGGGCGGCACGGCAGTCGGCACGGGGCTCAACGCCCATCCGAAGTACGGTGAGACGGTAGCAGCCGAAATCGCGACTTTGACGGGTCAGCCGTTCGTGACGGCGCCCAACAAGTATGCGGTGATGGCGGGGCACGACGCGTTCGTGGGCACGTCAGGGGCGCTCAAGCAGCTCGCGGCGGCGTTCATGAAGATCGCCAACGACGTACGCTGGCTTGCGTCGGGGCCCCGCTCGGGCCTGGGCGAACTGATCATCCCGGAGAACGAGCCGGGGTCGTCGATCATGCCCGGTAAGGTCAACCCGACCCAGAGCGAGGCGATGACCATGGTCGCGGTCCAGGTGATGGGGAACGACACGGCGATCGGCTTTGCCGCGAGCCAGGGCAATTTCGAGCTCAACGTATTCAAGCCGGTGATCGCCTACAATTTCCTGCAGTCGGTGCGCCTGCTGGCCGATGCCGCCAAGAGCTTCAACGACAACTGCGCAGTCGG
>JAEZBF010000081.1 GCA_023427545.1 Pseudomonadota bacterium | reverse complement strand
TGATGTCCATGTCTTCCATCATCTTATCGTAGATGTCGGAGTTGGGGGCGATCTTGATCGAGGGGGGGGGCTTGCAGCCGTAGGCTGAGCCGCGGCCGGTGGTGAAGCAGAGGATGTTGGCGCCGCCGGCG
This sequence comes from Pseudomonadota bacterium, assembly GCA_023427545.1. Taxonomy (GTDB): domain Bacteria; phylum Pseudomonadota; class Alphaproteobacteria; order Rhizobiales; family Devosiaceae; genus JAEZBF01. The sequence goes on along the minus strand of JAEZBF010000081.1, from coordinate 9,362 downwards.
ACCTGGCCGGTCGCCGAGACCGGATCGTAGCCGGGCGTATCCATGAAGACGAAGCCTTTCTCGGTCACCGGGGCGGCGTAGTGGTAGACGGCGTTGAGCGGGGTCGTTCCGCCCTTGGCCGCCGCGCCGAGCGACTTTTCGAGGATTGTGGTGAGGCCGCCCAGCTTGTTGCCCGGCGAGGGATTGTTGTTCATCTCCATGTTGTTGCGGGTGGCGTAGTCCTCCCACCAGTGGATGATGTCGACGAGCTTTTCCCCGACCTCGCGGCTGCGGGCGCGGCGGGTGAGCAGATGCTCCGCGCCGTAGATCTCGGGTGTCTCGGAGAGGATGGCGGTGCCGCCGTGCCGGACGAGGATGTCGGCGGCAACGCCCAGCGCCGGGTTGGCGGTGATGCCGGAATAGCCGTCGGAGCCGCCGCACTGGAGCGCGAGCATGAGCTCGGAGGCGGGTGCGGGCCTACGCTCGACCGCGTTGACGGTCGGCAGCATAGCCTTGACCGCCTCGACGCCGGCCTCGACCGTCTTGCGCGTGCCGCCGGTCTCCTGGATCGTCATGGTCCGGAAGGTCGCGTTTTCCTCGACGCCGTACGCCTCCTTGAGGCGCGGGATCTGGAAGCCCTCGCAGCCGAGGCCGACCATGATGACGCCGCCCATGTTGGGGTTGGTGGCGTAGCCCCAGGTGGTCTTCTTGAGCGTGTCGAAGATCACGCCGCGGTAGTCGATGACGCAGCCGTTCGCCTGCTTGAGCGCGACGATGCCGTCGATGTTGGGGTAGTCGTCGAGGATGCCGGAGCGCTCGATCTCCTTGACGATGAAGCCCGCTACGGTGGTCGAGCAGTTCACCGAAGTCAGTACGCCGACATAGTTGCGGGTGCCGACCGAGCCGTTCGAGCGGTGATAGCCCATGAAGGTCGCGCGCTGCGCCTCGGGCACGAAATCGACCGGGGTGACGCCCTCGCAGAACTGGTAGTCGCGCTCGAAGGCGCCGTGCATCTCGCCGACGCCGCAATTGTGCTCGTGCACCCAGTCGCCGGCGGGGATCGCTTCCCTGGCAAAACCGATGATCTGGCCGAACTTGAGCACCGGTGCACCCGCTTCGATGGGCCGCAGCGCGAACTTGTGGCCCTTGGGCACGCGGCGGAGGATGGTTATGCCCTCCGGGGTGAGCGCGCCGACGTTGAGGTTCGAGAGCGCAACCCCGACGTTGTCGGTGCGGTTGAGCACCAGCGTGCGGTTTTCGGAGCGGGACAGGATCTCGGTCATCGGCTGGCTTTCTCGACTGCGGGAACGATTGCAATGGCGGGTGCGGCTGACTAACATGTTAGCATGAAAATGGAAGCCACGGGCTACGACTTTCTCGTGAGCCCCGCCCCCGCCCGGCGCGGCAACATCACCGCGACGGTGACCGAGGCGCTGCGGCGCGCCATCGTTTCCCTCGAAATTCCACCGGGCGTCGCGATCGACAAGAACGCGGTGGCGGCGCGGCTCGGCGTCTCGCGCTTTCCGGTGTCGGAGGCGCTCGCGCGGCTGCGCGGCGAGGGGCTGGTCGACATCCTGCCCCAGCGCGGCTCGATCGCTTCGCTGGTCCGCATTGCCGACGTGCTCGACTACATGCTGATCCGCCGCGCGCTCGAGAGCGAGGCGGTGGCGGTGCTCGCGACACGCCCCGGCGCCGAACTGGTGGCGGCATTGCGCGAGAACCTCGAGCGGCAGCGGCGGACGGCGGCGGAGGAGGATCGGCGGGCGTTCCACCGCGAGGACCTCGCGTTCCACGAGCTGCTGTTCGAGGCGCTCGGGTTGCCGCGGCTAAGGGCGGTGATCGAGAGCGCCCGCGCCAATCTCGACCGCGCACGCCAGCTGATCAACACGCCGCGCCGCATTGCCCTGTCGGTCGCCGACCACCAGAGCATCACCGACGCCATCGCCGCGGGCAACGGCGCGGCGGCAGCAGCGGCGATGCGCACCCACCTCAATGCGGTGATGACGGGGCTCGTTGATTTCGCACGCCGGCAGCCGGCGCTGTTCGCCGACGGCGGTGAGGATTTCACCGCGCGGGTGGCGGCGCTGTTCGGGCAGGCGGAAAACCGCGGGACCTGAACTTTTCGGGCACTCGACAGGCCCTGCCCTGCCCGTCTATGGCTGGCGCGGCCTGTTTGTGGAGGACTTGGTTTATGAAGCTGATGCGTGTGGGCGCCCGCGGCGCCGAGAAACCGGCGGTGCTGGCGGCGGACGGTACGATCCGCGACCTCTCGGGGATCACCCGCGATATTGCCGGGGAGGCGCTGACGCCCAAGGGCATGGCCCGCATCCGCTCGGTCGATCCGATGACGCTGCCGGTCTATAGCGGCGATCCGCGCATCGGGCCCTGCGTCGGCCAGGTCGGCAAGTTCATCTGCATCGGGCTCAACTATGCGGACCACGCGGCCGAGACCGGCGCGGCGATCCCCAAGGAGCCGATCATCTTCATGAAGGCGACGAGTTGCATCGTCGGCCCCAACGACGACGTGATCATCCCCAAAGCCTCTCAGAAGACCGACTGGGAGGTCGAGCTCGGCGTGGTGATCGGCACCGAGGCGCGCTACGTCGCCGCCAACGAGGCGCTGAACTACGTCGCGGGCTATTGCGTCGTGAACGACGTCTCCGAGCGCGAATTCCAGATCGAGCGCGGCGGCCAGTGGGACAAGGGCAAGGGCTGCGACACCTTCGGGCCGATCGGCCCCTGGCTGGTGACGCGCGACGAGGTCGCCGACCCGCAGAACCTCTCGATGTTCCTCGAGGTCGACGGCCACCGCTACCAGAACGGCTCGACCCGCACGATGATCTTCGACGTGGCGCAGGTGGTGAGCTACGTTTCCCACTTCATGAGCCTGCAGCCGGGCGACATCATCACGACCGGCACCCCGCCGGGCGTCGGCATGGGGATCAAGCCGAACCCGGTGTACCTGCGGGCCGGCCAGACCATGCGGCTGGGCATCGAGGGGCTGGGCGAGCAGACGCAGCGGACCGTCGCCTACGCGGGATGATGGTGCGGGGGCCGGTGGTGGTCCTGCCGGTTGGTGGGACCAGCCCACGCTTCACGAGCGTGGGGCCGCATATTGACATCGGCTTTTCCGGCTCCTAGCCTTAACTGGTCCTACAAATGCAGCCCTAGAATGCTGCAGGGGCTCCGGGGGGAGTTCATGGCGATGGAGAACGTGATTCCGATCACGCCACAGGTGCGGCCTGCCGGCAGCGGCGCCGTGCACCTCGCCGATTCCGCCGTCGAAACCGCCGTCCAGCAGATCAAGTCGCTGATCGATGCCCGTAACCTGGGGGTCGGCGACGCCCTGCCCTCCGAGCGCGAACTCTGCGAGATGCTCGCCTCATCGCGCAACACGGTGCGCGAGGCGATGCGCATCCTCAAGACCTATGGCGTGGTCGAAGTCCGCCCCAAGGTCGGCGCGATCATCATCGACCGGCGCATGGACGCCGTGTTCGACCTCTACTCCTTCAACACGCTCGAGCTCAGCCGCCGCACCTTCCTCGATACGCAGGGCTTCCGCAGCCTCATCGAGGTGGGCTCGGTGGACCTTCTGTTCCGAGGGGCCACCGAGACCGACGTCGCGGAGCTGCGCGCGATCAACGACGCCATGCTCGCCGAGACCAACGCGTCCAAGGCGGCGCAGCAGGATTTCCGCTTCCACGCACGGCTCGTCTCGATCCTGGGCAACCAGCAGATCGACGACATCTACCGGATCATGAAACCGGTGATGCTCAAGATCATGGAGAACGGCGTCAGCCGGCGTAAGTCCGGCACGCAGAACCACAGCGAGCACGACGGCATCGTCGATGCGCTGGAGAGCCGCGACCGGCTCGCATTCAAATACCGCGTCAACCAGCACCTCGAAGCGGGGCTGGGTCTCTTCAAGAACGAGGAGGACGACTGAGGAGCTTGGCGCCGCAAGGCGCCGGACCGGCCGCCTGAGCGGTCGAGGGGGGTAGCGGCGCGCGGGGTGGACGGTCCGCCGCTTGCGAAGATTGCAACACGTTCAGTGACTTATGGGAGGAAAGACTATGAGAATGTTCAAGATTGCAGCACCGGCGATTGCCGCCCTGCTGATGACCACGGCGGTCGCGATCGCCGAGCCGGCGATCGTCTCCGGGCCGGCCGAGGACGCCCAGTGCTATGCGCCGTGGGAAGCCTCGACCCAGTTCTTCCAGTACCCGGCCAAGCAGGGGCCCTTCCGCATCGCCCTTGCCAATGGCTACATCGCCAACACCTGGCGCATCCAGATGATCCAGACGGCCAAGGCCTATGCGGCCCAGCCCGAGGTTGCCGCCAAGCTCAAGGAATTCAAGGTCGTCTCGACCGGTGAAGACGTCGCCGCCCAGATCTCGGCGATCAACAACTTCATCGATTCCGGCTATGACGCGATCGTCGTCAACGCGCAGAACCCCTCGGCCTTCGGCCCGGTCATCGACCGCGCCAAGGAAGCGGGCGTGATCCTCGTGGCGTTCGACAACATCCTCGACACCACCGATGCGATCAACGTCAACGTCGACCAGAAGGGTCTCGGAGAGCTCTGGGCCAACTGGCTGGTCAAGAAGATCCCCGACGGCGGCAAGATCCTCGAAGTGCGCGGCGTCGCCGGCACCTCGGTCGACACCGACCGCCACAACGGCATCCACGAAGTCCTCGATGCCTCGGGCAAGAAGTGGGACATCGTCGAAGTCGTCGGCAAGTGGGACGACGGCACCGCCCAGAAGGCGACGGCCGACGCCATTGCGGTGAACGGCAAGTTCGACGGCATCACCGTCCAGGGCGGCTCGACCGGCACCATCCAGGCGCTGATCGATGCCAACCATCCCTTCGTCCCGGTGGGGGGCGAGACCGAGAACGGCTTCCGCAAGTTCTGCGGCGCCCACGCTGCCGAAGGGCTGGTCTGCTCGTCGGCCGGTTCGGGTCCGGCGCAGGTCGCCGTTGCCATCAAGACCGCGATCGACGCGCTCGAGGGCAAGGTCATCCCCCAGGAGATCAAGCTGCCGCTCGCGATCGTCGAGGACCCGGACTTCAAGGCCGGCGAGAACTACTACCCCGATGAGTCCGATAACTTCTTCGTGGGTAACTCCTTCCCCACCTGCGGCATCAACTTCACTGCCCAGGAAATCATGGGTCAGACGAAGGAAAACCAGTAAGCCGAGGACACTCTGGGGTGGCGGCGGTTTGCTCCGCCGTCACCCACCAATCGGGTCATCCCCGCGAAAGCGGGGATCTCAGTTGCCGGTGTCGAGATCCTGAACAGAGATTCCCGCCTTCGCGGGAATGACCCTGCGGTCGGGGAGCCAAGGGTGCAGTCGCCACAAATCAATGCCGAGCCGCTCTTCCGGATGGAGGGCATTTCCAAACGCTATGGCGGCGTTCGCGCGCTCGAAAACGCCGAGCTGACGATGCATCCGGGGCAGGTTCACGCCATCCTGGGCGAGAACGGCGCCGGCAAATCCACCCTGATCAAAATCATGTCCGGGGTGGTCAAACCCGATGCCGGGCGCATGCTGCTCGAAGGCCAGGAGGTGACGTTCGCCGATCCCGCCGCCGCGAATGCCGCGGGGATCGTCTGCGTCTTCCAGGAACTCTCGCTCATTCCCGAGCTGTCGGTCGCCGACAACATCATCATTTCCAATCCGCCCACCCGCATGGGCATGATCGACCAGCGCGCCCAGCGCCGCCTCGCCGAAGAGGCGCTGGCGCGAGCGGGTGGCAGCGACATCCATCCGGCAACGCTGATCCGCGATCTGCCGCTCAGCCGCCGCCAGATCGTCGAGATCGCCAAGGCGCTGGCGCGCAAGCCGCGCATCCTCATCCTCGACGAAGCGACGTCGGCGCTCTCGGCATCGGACGTCGAGAGCGTCTTCGGGGTGATCAAGCGGCTTCGGCAGGAAGGCGTCGCCCTGCTCTACATCTCGCACCGTATGCATGAGATTACCGAGCTCGCGGACGTTTGTACGGTCTTCCGCAACGGCCGGAACGTTGCGACCTACGCCGCGGGCACCAAGACGGACGAGCAGGTCGTCGAGCTGATGATCGGCCGCGAGTACCACAACGTGTTCCCGCCCAAGCCGCCGGCACAGCCAGAAACGAAGACGCCGGTGCTCGAAACCCGCCGCCTGAGCTGGTCGCCCCGGCTGAACGAGGTGTCGATGAGCGTGCGCGCCGGCGAGGTCGTCGGGCTTGGCGGCCTCGACGGCCAGGGCCAGCGGGAGTTGCTGCTCGCATTGTTCGGCGTGCTGCGCGGCACGAGCGGCGAGATCCTGATCGACGGCAAGCCGGTGGCGCTCAATTCGCCGCGGCAGGCCAAGGCGCCGGGCGTGGGGATGGCGCTGATCCCCGAGGACCGCAAGACAGAGGGGCTGATGCTGCCGATGTCGGTGCGAGACAACCTGAGCTTTGCGGCGCTCTCGAAGTTCAGCAGCGGCGGGGTGATCCGCCGGCAGGACGAAAAGCAGGCGGTCGCCGAAATGATCCGCCTGCTGGCGATCAAGACCGACGGCACGGCGGTGCCCGCCGGCTCGCTGTCGGGCGGCAACCAGCAGAAGGTGGTGATTGCCAAGTGGCTGATGCTCTCGCCGCGCATCATCCTGCTCAACGACCCCACGCGCGGCATCGACGTCGGCACCAAGCAGGAGATCTACCAGCTCCTTCGACGGCTCGCCAACGAGGGTGCAGCCATCGTCCTCTATTCGACCGACTACGACGAGCTGATCGGTTGCTGCGACAAGGTGCTGGTGATGTACGATGGCGCGGTGCGGCGCACGCTTGTCGGCGAAGAGATCACGGAGCGAGCGCTGATTGCCAGTGCACTCAACATCGAGGCCGGCAGCCGGGAGGCGAAAGTCATGCTGGGTGATGCGCGATGAGCGAGTGGCGCTTCTGGTTCCATAGCCAGCGCGGCACCCTGCTCGCGCTCGCGATCTTCATCCTGATGTTCGTGGCCTACATGGCCAACCACCCGGCGATCGTCAACAACGGCTACACGGTCCAGGGGGTGGGCAACGTCCTCCAGACGGCGGCCAACAAGGGCATCCTGCTGGCGCTGATCGCGATTGCACAGACCTTCGTGGTGCTGACCGCGGGCATCGACCTGTCGGTCGGCATGATCTTCGTGCTCTGCAACGTGGTCGCCTCATTCGTGGTGGTCAATAATCTCGGCGCCGCCTGGGGCTTCGACCTCGGTCCCGTCGCGGGGCCTGCGGTGGGCGTCGTGATCGTGCTGCTGGTGGGCATTGCCTGCGGCGCGCTCAACGGCGCGATCGTCATCTTCGGACGGCTGCAGCCGATCGTTGCGACGATTGCAACTTCGGCGGTGTTCTTCGGGCTGGCCCTCTGGATGCGGCCGCAGCCCGGCGCCACGCCCGAGTTCGCCAAGGCGCTGGGCAAGTTCCTGCTCAGCAAGTTCAACGGCATTATCCCGGCGAGCATGGTCTTCCTGCTGCTCGTGGTGGTGCTGCTCTGGATTCCCTACCGACGCTCCATCCTGGGGCGCGCGACCTATGCCGTCGGCTCGTCGGAATCGGCCGCCTATATGTCGGGCATGCCGATCCGCACGGCCAAGTTCGTCGCCTATGTGTCGTCGGGCTTCTTCTGCGCGCTGGGCGGGCTCTACATCACGTTCGTGACTTCGTCCGGCCAGGCCGACCAGGCGGCGGCGGGCACCTACACGCTCAATTCGATCGCCGCGGTGGTGCTCGGTGGGGTGTCGCTGTTCGGCGGCCGCGGCAGCGCGGTGGGCGCGATCTTCGGCGCCTTCGCCTTCCTCACCATCAAGGACCTGATGTTCGTGCTGAACGTCGATCCGCTCTGGCAGCCGCTGTTGCAGGGCATTGTGCTGCTGATCGCCGTCAGCATCGGCTCTGCGCGCCTGTTCCAGGTGCGTAACCGCCTCGAACTCTTCGGATAATCGCGATGACCGAGCAAGCTGCTCCCGCCCTCCCCACGCCCTTGCCGCTCCGCCAGCGGATCGACCTGCCGGTGGTCACGGCCTTTGGCTGCATCATCCTGCTGCTTATCGTCGGCTCGCTCTATTCGCCCAATTTCCTTTCGCCCGAATACCTGCTGCAGCAGCTCAAGGTGGGCGCCTTCCTCGGCGTCATCGCGACCGGCATGATGCTGGTGATCCTGCTCGGGCAGATCGATCTCAGCGTGCCGTGGACGATAACGCTCGGCGCGATGATGGCGTCGGCAGCTACGGCCTACGGCACGATCGGCGAGTTCGCGGCAATCCCGTTCGGCGTATTCTGCGGGCTGCTGATCGGGCTGATCAACGGCGTCGCCGTCGCGTACCTTCGCATCCCATCGATGATCATCACGCTGGCGGTGAATGCCGTCGCGCAGGGTCTGATGGTCGCCTATAGCGGCGGTTTTTCGCCGCGCGATTCCGCCTCGGCCGCGATGAAGTTCGTCGGGGCGCAATCGACCATGGGCATACCGCACGCAGTGATCGTCTGGGCAATCGTCGGCGCCTGCGCGGTGTTCCTGCTCACTCGCACCACCTTCGGACGGGCGGTCTACGGCATCGGCAACCGCGAATCGGCCGCCTACCTCAGCGGCGTGCCGACGCAACGGGTGGTGGTGGCGGTGTTCGCGCTCTCGGGCGCCCTCGCGGCATTCGGCGGCGTGCTGCTCGCGGGCTATGCCGGCAAGGCGGCACAATCTATGGGCGATGCCTACCTGCTGCCGGCCATCGCGGCGGTGGTGCTGGGCGGCACGTCGATCCTGGGTGGGCGTGGCAACTACATCGGCACGATCGCCGGCGTGATCCTGATCACGCTGCTGCAGTCGATCCTCTCGGTGATGCAGATGGCCGAGTTCGGCCGGCAGATCGTCTATGGCGTGGTGATCGTCGCGATGCTGCTGCTCTATGGACGCTCACCGCGGGTGAGAAGCTGAGTTGACGGCAGGCGCGCCAGCGGGCAAGCCGCTGGCGAACTACGGACCCGCCAGTGCCCGACGCCGCCCCAGCCAAGAATGCCATCGCCGAAGTGTTCGGCGCGTTCCTGCTGCTCGGCTGCACCAGCTTCGGCGGCCCGGTCGCGCACCTTGGCTATTTCCGTGAGGCCTTCGTTACGCGCCGCGGCTGGCTGAGCGCGACCGAATACGCCGACATCGTTGCCCTGTGCCAGTTCCTGCCCGGGCCGGCCTCGAGCCAGGTCGGGATCGCCATCGGTCACCTCCGCGCGGGCTACGCTGGTGCGGTGGCGGCGTGGGTGGGCTTCACCGCTCCATCCGTTCTGCTGCTTCTCATCTTTGCGTACGGGCTCGCGCTCTGGCCCGACCTGCTGGGCAGCGGGATTCTGCGTGGCCTGCAGATTGCGGCGCTGGCGGTCGTT
>JAEZBF010000032.1 GCA_023427545.1 Pseudomonadota bacterium | reverse complement strand
TCTCCCCTTGAGGGAGAAGGTGGCGGCAGCCGGATGAGGGGTCGTGCAGTCACCCCCCACCGCCTCCCCCGCCCGGCCCCCCAGTGACAGCGATTATTGTTGCTGTTATGTTCGCGCATGGGCAAATCCAAGATCAGCTTCGTCTGCGAGGCCTGCGGCGCGGTTCACAGCCGCTGGGCGGGGCGCTGCGATTCGTGCGGCGAGTGGAATTCGATCACCGAAGAGGCGGCGGACTCCGGGGTCGGTGCCGGTCCAAAGCCGATCACCTCCGGCCGCGCCGCCGAGCTCGTGCCGCTCTCGGGCGAAACCGAGAGCGCAGCGCGAATCCCGATCGGCATTGCCGAGCTCGACCGCGTGCTGGGCGGCGGCTTCGTCATGGGCTCGGCCGTCCTCGTCGGTGGCGATCCGGGCATCGGCAAGTCCACCCTGCTGCTGCAGGCCGCCGCAGCAATGGCGAAATCGGGCAAGCGCATCGTCTATGTCTCGGGCGAGGAAGCGGTCGGCCAGATCCGCCTGCGCGCCCAGCGCCTCGGTCTCGGCGACTGTCCGGTCGCGCTCGCCAGCGAGACCAATGCCGAGAACATCCTCGCGACCCTCCAGCAGGGCGCTGCCCCGCACCTCGTCATTATCGATTCCATCCAGACCCTCTGGACCGACCGGGTCGAGAGCGCGCCCGGCACCGTCACACAGGTCCGCACCTCGGCGCAGGCGCTCACCCGCTTCGCCAAGAGGTCGGGCGCCGCGGTGGTCCTCGTCGGCCACGTCACCAAGGAGGGCCAGATCGCCGGCCCGCGCGTCGTCGAGCACATGGTCGATGCCGTGCTCTACTTCGAGGGCGATGCCAGCCACACCTTCCGCATCCTGCGCGGCGTCAAGAACCGCTACGGCGCGACCGACGAGATCGGCGTCTTCGAGATGTCGACACTGGGACTGCGCGAAGTCGCCAACCCCTCAGCGCTGTTCCTCGACCAGCGCGACCAGGACTCCGCGGGCTCCGCCGTCTTCGCCGGCATGGAGGGCACCCGCCCCCTGCTCGTCGAAATCCAGGCGCTGGTCTCGCCCTCCCCCCTTGGCACCCCGCGCCGCGCGGTCGTCGGCTGGGATTCCTCGCGCCTCTCGATGGTCCTCGCGGTCCTCGAAACCCGCTGCGGCGTACGCATCGGCGCCAACGACATCTACCTCAACGTCGCCCGCGGCCTCCGCGTTAACGAGCCGGCCGCCGACCTTGCCGTCGCCGCCGCGCTGATCTCCTCGCTCACCAACGCGCCGCTGCCGCCCGATGCCGTCTACTTCGGCGAAATCTCCCTCGCCGGTGGCGTCCGCCCGGTCGTCCATGCCGCGCTGCGCCTGCGCGAGGCGCAAAAGCTCGGCTTTGCCTCCGCCGTCACCGGCCGGCTCGGCGCCGGCGACCGAACGGGCGGTCTCGTCGTCAGCGAATACACCGAGCTCGCCGAGCTGATCGGCCGCATCGCCGCCGGCGGGCAGCGAATGGCCGCCGAATAGCAGCTTTGCCGTGCACATCTATGCTGCGTCGGTGCGGCGCGCTTCACACGGGGCCGCGAAGCGGCTAACACCAGCCCTGATATCGACCGCTGGCGGAATTTCTCAAGCATGCTGACCGCTTTCGACGTGGGCGTTGGTGTCCTGGTCCTGATCTCGGCCATTCTCGCCACCGCCCGCGGCCTCACCCGGGAAGTGCTCTCGCTGGCCACCTGGGCCGGGTCGGCCGCCATCGCCATCTACATGTGGCAGTACCACCCCGAAATCGCCCGCGGCTTCATCAAGGACCCGACGGTCGCCGACATCGCCACGGTGGTGGGTAGCTTCATCGTCTCGCTGATCGTGCTGCACCTCATCACCATGCGCATCGCCGATTTCGTCGTCGACAGCCGCATCGGCCCGATCGACCGCACGCTCGGCTTCATCTTCGGCGTGGTGCGCGGCATTCTGATTGCGGTTGTGGTGGTGATCTTCGGCCAGTGGCTGCTGCCCAACAACCTGCCGCCCTGGGCCGCCGAGAGCAAATCGCTGCCGATGCTGCAGAACATCGGTGGGCAGCTCATCGAGGCACTCCCAGACGATCTCGAACGGCAGGTCACCGATATCCTCGAGGGCCGCAGCGGCAATGCCGCCGGAGCCGACTCGACTACCGAGACGCCGCCCGCCGAGGACGAGGGCACCGATGCGCCCGAGGACGATACGCCGCCTCCGGCGACGACACCGCGCGCCTGACCCTCGCGGGCAAGTGAAGCCGGGGTTCTGACACCAGCCATTGCCGGGGCCCATCTAGTCGTATAGAGCGGCCGCGATTGAGGATTTCGCCTGTGAGCGAGCTTTCCGCAGACCTGGACGACTTCGACGGCGACACGCTGCATGAGGAATGCGGCGTGTTCGGCATTCTCGGCCATCCCGACGCCGCAGCGCTCACCGCCCTCGGCCTTCACGCCCTGCAACACCGCGGACAGGAAGCCGCCGGCATCGTCTCGTTCGATGGCCGTCGCTTCCACTCGGAACGCCAGCTCGGCCTCGTCGGCGATCACTTCACCAATCCCGCTACGCTCGCCCGCGTGCCCGGCAGCATGGCGATGGGCCACGTCCGCTACTCGACCACCGGCGAAACCATCCTGCGCAACGTGCAGCCGCTGTTCGCCGAGCTCGAGGTCGGCGGCATCGCCATTGCCCACAATGGCAACTTCACCAACGGTCTAACCCTGCGGCGGCGCCTGATCGCCGACGGCGCGATCTGCCAGTCGACGTCCGACACCGAAGTGGTGCTCCACCTCATCGCCCGTTCGCGTCGGCAGACCTCGTCGGATCGCTTTGTCGATGCGCTCTCCCATCTCGAGGGTGCCTATTCGCTGGTGGCGCTGACCCGCACCAAGCTGATCGGCGCGCGCGATCCCAACGGCATCCGTCCTCTCGTCCTCGGCGACCTCGACGGCAAGCCGATCTTTGCCTCCGAGAGCTGCGCCCTCGACATCATCGGCGCGCGTTTCGTCCGCGACGTCGAGAACGGCGAAGTCGTCGTCTGCGAGCTGCAGCCGGACGGCCGCATCACCATCGATTCCATCAAGCCCTTCGCGCCGCGGCCGGAGCGGCTCTGCCTATTCGAGTACGTCTACTTCGCCCGTCCCGACTCGGTGGTCGGTGGCCGCAACGTCTATGGAGCGCGCAAGCGCATGGGCATCAACCTTGCCGCCGAAGCGCCCGTCGATGCCGACGTCGTAGTCCCAGTGCCCGATGGAGGTACGCCGGCGGCCATCGGCTTTGCCCAGCAGAGCGGCATCCCGTTCGAACTCGGCATCATCCGCAATCACTATGTCGGCCGCACCTTCATCGAGCCGAGCCAGTCGATCCGTGCCTTCGGCGTCAAGCTCAAGCACTCCGCCAACCGTGCCGAGATCGAGGGCAAGCGTGTCGTCCTGGTCGACGACTCCATCGTGCGCGGCACCACTTCGGTTAAGATCGTGCAGATGATGCGCGACGCGGGCGCGCGCGAGGTGCACATGCGTGTCGCCTCGCCAATGATCACGCACGCCGACTACTACGGCATCGACACGCCCGATCCCAACAAGCTGCTGGCCAACCAGTTCCGCGAGATCCCGGATATGTGCCGCTACATCGGCGCCGACTCACTGGCGTTCCTGTCGATCGACGGGCTCTACCGCGCCGTCGGCGGCAGCCCGCGCAACCCGCTGCGGCCGGAATTCACCGACCACTGCTTTACCGGCGACTACCCCACCCCGCTCACCGATCTGACGGCGCACCATCAGCCCAAGACGGTGTCGCTGATGCGCGAAGCCGGCTGAGCCTTATCCAGCTTGGCCGATCGGGTGCCATGGTCTAGGAAGCCCGCACACGCTTCCCGGGACAATCAATGAGCACCGACCTTTCCAGCAAAGTCATCCTCGTGACCGGCGCCAGCCGTGGCATCGGCTATCAGGTCGCCTTGGAGGCGGCGCGGCGCGGGGCGCATGTGGTTGCCGTCGCCCGCACGGTGGGCGGGCTCGAAGACCTCGACGACGAGATCAAGGCCGCCGGCGGCCAGGCGACGCTGGTTCCGCTCGACCTCAGGGACGGCGCCGGCATCGACCGCTTGGGAAAGGCGATCTTTGACCGCTGGGGGCATCTGGACGGACTGGTGGGCAATGCCGGCATGCTCGGCGCGATTACCCCCCTCACCCATGCCGATCCCAAGGAGTTCGAGCAGGTCCTGGCGGTGAACGTGACGGCCAACTTCCGGCTGCTGCGGGCGCTCGAGCTGCCGCTCCGGCAGTCGCAGGCCGGCCGCGCCGTGTTCGTCTCCTCGGGTGCCGCCCGCCGCCCCCGCCCGTTCTGGAGCATGTACGCGATGAGCAAGGCGGCGCTCGAAGCCATGCTCATCAGCTATTCCGGTGAGATGGCCAACACCACGGTGCGGGTCAACGCCATCAATCCCGGCCCGCTGCGCACGTCCATGCGCGCCAAGGCCGTACCGGGCGAGGATCCCATGTCGCTGCAGCCCGCCTCGGCGGTCGCGCCCGATATCGTCCGCATGGTTTCGCCCGACTATGCGGAGAACGGCGCACTCTTCGATTTCCCGACGGGGCAGACCCGCCCGCTCGCGCAGCAGGCGAACTAGCCCGCGAGTCGGCTCACCAGCACCTTGTCGATACGCCGCCCGTCGAGGTCCATTACCTCGAAGCGGAACGGCGGCCGCTCGAAGGTCTCGCCGACGCTGGGGAGATGGTTGATCTCCTCCAGCACGTACCCCGCAACGGTCTCGTACCGCGCGTCCTTGGGGATCGGCACTCCCACCTGGTCGGCGAACTCATCGACGGGCATCCACCCCGCCACGATGAAGCTGCCGTCCTCGCGCCTCACCAGCGCGGGCTCGTCGCCCTCCTCCTCCTGGAACGAGCCGGTGATCGCCTCGAGGAAGTCGCCCGAGGTGACGATGCCCTCGAAGTGCCCGTACTCGTCGAACACGAGCGCCATGTGCACCACCGAAGACCGCACCGCCCGCAGCACCTGCAGGGCGTCGGAGCGGTCCATCACGATCGGCGCCTGCCGCATCATCGCGCGAACGTCGAGCGGCTTGCCGTCGGCAAGCAGGTCGACCAGGTCCTTGAGCACCAGCACGCCTACGATCTGGTCGGCATCTCCGTCCTGCACCGGAAGCTTGCTGCGATGGGTCGCGCGCACCACCTTCATGATCTCCTCGGGCGTCTCGGAGAGGTCGATCAGCTCGACGTCGCGGCGCGGCGTCATCAGCCCGCGCGCGGAGCGGTCGGCGAGCCGCATGACGCCCGAGATCATCGCCTTCTCATCGCGGTCGAGCACGCCGGCGGTTTCGGCCTCGGCGATGATCTCCTTGACCTCTTCGTCGGTCACCCGCTCCTCGCTGGAGCCGCTCTGCCCCAGCAGCATCAGCACGCCGCGTCCCGAGACGTCGAGCAGCCAGACCAGCGGCGCTCCGACGGAGGCGAGCATCGCCATGGTCGGCGCCACGCGCGCGGCGATGCCCTCCGCATCGCGCAGCGCGATCTGCTTGGGCACCAGCTCGCCGATGATCAGCGACAGGTACGTGATGACGATGACGACGATGCCGACGCCCAGCGAGGCGGCAACGCCGGGATCGACCCCGTTCGAGATGAACCAGTCGCCGAGCCGGTCGCCAAGGGTCGCGCCGGAAAACGCGCCGCTCAGCACGCCCACGAGCGTGATGCCGATCTGCACGCTCGAGAGGAACTTGCCGGGGTCTTCGGCGAGGCGCAGGGCGGTCCCCGCGCCCTTGTTGCCGTCGGCGGCCATGATCTTGAGGCGAGCCGGCCGGGCCGAAACCACGGCCAGCTCGGACATCGCGAGCCCTCCGTTGATGAGGGTCAGCACGATGACGATCAGAATTTCGACGAACAATGGCTCAACAGCGGTCGCGGCCCCGCACTCAGCATCGGGTCGCTTCGAACGGGAGGGTTATAGCGGCAGGCAGGCCCATCGCGAAATAGCCTATCGCAGGGTTGACCGCCTCAGTCCTTGTCACGCCCCGGATCGAACGGGTTCTTGCCGCCGCGTACCCAGAGGCGGATCGGCGTTCCGGGCATGTCGAAGGCTTCCCGCAGCCCGTTGGTCAGGTAGCGCAGGTACGCCGCCGGCAGCGCGTCGGGCCGCGAGGCGAAGAGGATGAAGCTCGGGGGCCGCATCTTGGCCTGCGTCATGTAGCGGATCTTGAGTCGCCGCCCCGACACGGCCGGCGGCGGATGCGCCTCGGTCATGCCGCCGAGCCAGCGGTTGAGACGGGCGGTCGAAATGTGGCTGTTCCACGCGCGTTCGACCGAAAAGATCGCCGTCATCAGCCGGTCGATGTTGCGGCCCTGAAGGCCCGAGATGGTGACCAGCGGCACGCCCCGCAACTGCGGCAGCAGCCGTTCGCACTGCTCGCGCAGGTCGGCGAGGACCTTGTTCTTGTCCTCGATCAGGTCCCACTTGTTCACCGCGATGACGATCGCCCTGCCCTCGCGTTCGACGAGATCGGCGAGCTGCAGGTCCTGCTTTTCGAACGGCATGGTCGCATCGAGCAGCAGCACCACGACTTCGGCGTACTGGATCGAGCGCAGCGAATCTCCGACGGCGAGCTTTTCGAGCTTCTCGGTCACCCGCGCCCGGCGCCGGATACCGGCGGTATCGACGAGGTTGATGACCCGGCCTTCCCACTCCCACGGCACGAGGATCGAGTCGCGGGTAATGCCCGCCTCGGGGCCGGTCAGCAGCCGCTCCTCGCCCACCATGCGGTTGATCAGCGTCGACTTGCCGGCGTTCGGCCGGCCGATCACCGCGACGTTGAGGTAGCGCTTGGGGTCCCAACGCAGCGGCGGCCCCTCTTCGGTGCTGCCGTCGTCGGGCGGAACGTCGACATCCACCTCGGGCATTGCCGGCTCGTCGGCAGCCTCGGCTGCCTTCCCCTCGGCCGCCCGGTCGATGGCGGCGGAAACGATGGAATGGAGGTCGGCAAGGCCCACCCCATGCTCGGCCGAGAGCGCAATGGGCTCCCCGAAGCCGAGCTCGTAGGCTTCCATCAGCCCGGGGTCGGCTGCACGTCCCTCGGCCTTGTTGCCGATCAGGTGCACGTCCTTGCCGGCGCGCCGCAGCACCTGCGCAAAGCGCCGGTCGAGCGGGGTCACGCCGGCCCGCGCGTCGATCATGAACAGGATGACGTCGGCTTCCTTGATCGCGAGTTCGGTCTGCGCCCGCATCCGCGATTCGAGGCTCTCGTCGGTGACGTCCTCGTAGCCCGCGGTATCGAGCACCCGGAAGCGCAGCTCGGCGATCCGCCCCTCGGCCTCGCGGCGGTCGCGGGTCACGCCCGGGGTGTCGTCGACCAGCGCGATCTTGCGCCCGACGAGCCGGTTGAAAAGGGTCGACTTGCCGACGTTCGGCCGGCCCACGATGGCGACGGTTACGGTCATGGCGCTCTTTCGTCCCGACCGTGCGGGCTCATCAGGGCGCCGATGAGGGCGCCTGCATCGTCACCGCCGGCGTTGCGTTCGCCGGTGCGGGCTGCATCGCGTTCGGGTTCGCAGGCGCACTGGCAGGCGTCTCCGCCGGAGCCGCGGGGGCGGTCTCGGCGGCCGGTGCCGGGGCCGCACTCGTGGCGGCCATCGCACCCGGAGCGTCCGCTCCCGGCGCAGACATCGTCATCGCCGGCGTCGTGCCCTCCGGCGCCGCCATCATCGTGCCGCCAGCCGCAGGCGTTGCCGGCTCTACACCAGCTGGCGCGCCCTCTGCTGCCGGAGCCGCTTCTGACGCGGCCGCCGTTTCAGCCGCAGGCGTTTCCGCCGCGGCAGTTGCAGCCGCCTGCTGCTCGGCGGTCATCGCCCCGAGCGCACCGAGCTGGGCGATGTAGATGCGCACCCGCTGCAGCAGCTCGTTGTTGGCGAGGGGGTCCGCAGCGATGTCGGTAAACGTCTGCAGCGCGGCATTGAGGTCGCCCGCCTTGTACTGCGTCAGCCCGAGCGCCTCGCGCGCGGAATTGCGCATCGGGTTGCCCTCGATGAGCAGTCCGCCTACGCGCTGCTGCACGGCGGGAACGTCGCCCTTGTCGACGA
>JAEZBF010000284.1 GCA_023427545.1 Pseudomonadota bacterium | reverse complement strand
GCGCTACCTGAGGACGTCGTCGACCCTGAGGCCTTCGAAGGGCTGTTCGATATGAACGGCTGGCCGCCGGCCTGGCGTGCGAGCATCTTCACGTACCACCACTACCATTCGACGGCGCACGAGGCGCTCGGCGTCGCTTCTGGCGAGGCGAGGCTGATGCTCGGCGGTCCGAACGGCCGCGAATTCGCCGTCGTGGCCGGCGATGCGATCGTCATCCCGGCCGGAGTCGGGCACCGGCGTCTCAGTTCGAGTGCCGACTTCCTCGTCGTGGGCGCCTATCCGCCGGGCCAGCAGATGGACCTGCTGCGCGGCGAGCCAGGCGATCGGCCCAGGGCCGACCAGAACATCTCGCAGGTGCCGCTACCTCGGACCGATCCGGTCGGAGGTGACAGCGGTGGTGTCGTGACCGACTGGACCGCGTCCTGATCCGGGACGAATTCCGGCTCGCCGGCGTTTCCTGGCTGCATTCACGGCCCAAGCCACGCGTTGCAGCGGATGGACGAGATCGAGCTGCGCCGGCGGCACGATGGGGGCACCGCGGGAATAGAGAATTGCGTTCTGGCGGTACCAGAACTCAACCCCGCGTCGCCATCTGACCTGCGGCCGGACGATATCCCGGGCCCCGAAACCCTCTTCGGCAAACAGCCCGGCCCAGTAACTCTGCCACTGCTCGTTGAGATGAAGGTGCCCGCCCTGGCCCGGGATGGCTGCGCTGAACAGCACGTTCGGAGCAAGACGGGTCAGATCGGAAACCAGGCCGCGTGCGCGCCCGGGGCTGACGTGCTCGGCAACCTCGAGACAGAGCGCGAGGTCGAAAGTTTCGCCGAGAACGATCGGCTCCTCGAAGTGGCCGTGCCGGATCTCAAGCCCGGCGTTGGCGGTCAGGGCCTCCACCCAATGGCCGTCGATGCCGAGCGTGCGCGCTGCGCCCAAGCGCCGGGCCGACAGCAGCCAGGTGCCGGTGCCACAGCCGACATCCACCACCGAGCGGGGACGCACGACGTGGAAAACGATGGGGAGGATAAGGTCCGCCGACCTGGCGGAACCCGCCCGCTGCTGCTCATAAAAGCCGGCGGTGTAGCCCGCAGTCGTTGCCGTCATCGCCAGCCCTCGGAGCGCGCGGCGCAGGCGATACTGCACCGCCGGCGGGCTGGCAATGGCCGGCCGAGGCTATTTCTTCAGGACTTGGGGCCGGCGCTCTCGGGCTGCTGGGGCAGACCCTTCTGCACCCGCACCTGGTTGAGAAAGCGCGTAAAGAGGTAGTGGCTGTCGCGCGGCCCGGGGGATGCCTCGGGGTGATACTGCACCGAAAAGATCGGCTTGCCGTCGACCGAGAGGCCGGCATTGCTGCCGTCGAAGAGCGAAATGTGGGTCTGCGTCACGCCTGAGGGCAGGCTTTCGGCATCCACCGCAAAGCCATGATTCATCGACGTGATCTCAACCTTGCCAGTGGTCAGGTCCTTGACCGGGTGGTTCGCCCCGTGGTGCCCCTGGTGCATCTTGGACGTGGTGCCGCCGAGCGCCAGCCCGAGCAGCTGGTGCCCGAGGCAGATGCCGAACACCGGCTTACCGGTTTCCATCAGCTTCTGGATCGTCGGCACAGCGTACTTGCCGGTCGCCGCCGGATCGCCAGGGCCGTTGGAAAGGAAAATGCCATCTGGCTTGTGCGCCAGCACGTCGGCCGCTGTCGCCGTCGCCGGCACGACGGTCACCCGGGCGCCCTGATCGGCGAGGCAGCGCAGGATGTTGCGCTTGGCGCCGTAGTCGATTGCAACGATGTGGAACTGCGGGTCCTCGAGACGGCCATAGCCCTGGCTCCACGTCCAGCCGGTCTGGTCCCAGTGATAGGTCTGCGCGGTGGTGACTTCCTTGGCGAGGTCGAGCCCCTCGAGCCCGGGAAAGGCATTGAGCTCGGCCATGATCGACGGCTCGTGGAAGTACCCTTTGGGATCGTAGGCGATGACGCCATCGGGCATCCCGGTTTCGCGGATCCGGGCGGTCAGGGCGCGGGTATCTATGCCGGTGATGCTGATGATGTTGCGCTTCTTGAGCCAGGCATCGAGCTTTTCGGCGGCGCGATAGTTCGCCGGGTTGGTCACGTCGGCGCGCAGGACGCAGCCCCGGACGCCGGAGAGCGCGGCCATGTTGACCGTCTCGATGTCCTCGTCGTTGGTGCCGACGTTGCCGATGTGTGGGAAGGTGAAGGTAATGATCTGCCCGGCGTAGGAGGGGTCGGTCAGGATCTCCTGATATCCGGTCATCGCCGTGTTGAAGCAGACCTCGCCGGCTGCATGGCCGACCGCGCCGATGCCGCGCCCCTCGAGACGGGTCCCGTCCCGCAGGATCAGCAGGGCGGTCGCGGGGGCTTGCTGCCAGCCAGTCATGGCGGGACTCCTCGGTTCGGCACAGGGTGAGAGCGCCCTTCCCATAAAGGGGCGGCATCCAACCTGCAAGCATTGGTGATGCCTGCTATATGGAGGCAAACGCGGCTCGAACAAGGAGGACCGGCAAGGATGCGCGAGGCAATCAGCGAGGGCTACAAGGCGGCAATGAAGGCGCGCGATGCCCGGCGCACGGCAACCCTGCGGGCGATCAGCGCTGCGATCCAGGACAAGGACATCGAGGCGCGCGGGCAGGGCCGCGGACCGCTCACCGACGACGAACTGCTCGTGCTGCTCCAGAAGATGGTCAAGCAGCGCGAGGAGAGCTTCGGCATCTATGCCCAGGCGGGCCGGAACGATCTCGCCATGGTCGAAAAGGAGGAGATCGGGATCATCTCCGAGTTCCTGCCCCAGCCGTTGGGCGAGGCCGACCTCGACGCGGCTATTGCGGCTGCGATCGGAAAGACGGGCGCCACGGGCGGCAAGGACATGGGCAAGGTGATCGCCAGCCTGAAGGCCGACTACCCGGGCCGGATCGATTTCTCCAAGGTTGCCGGCCGCGTGAAGGCGAGGCTCGGCTAGCCGCGGCTGAGCCGCGAGGAGGTGACGGCGATGGTCACCGCCGCAACGGCGCCGACGACGCCCAGCCAAGGCAGCACGGCGTAGCTCGCGCCGTGCTCGATCATGCTCCCGCCCAACCATGCGCCGGCTGCAATCGCGACGTTGAACGCGGACGGGATGAGGTTGGCGGCGAGGGTCGGTGCGTCGCGCGCATTGTTGAGGATGCGCGTTTGCACCGGCGATCCGAAGGCAAAGCTCAGCGCCGCCCAGCAGAGCACCAGCACCGCCATCGCAATGGCCGAGCCGACCAGCAGCGCCATCAGGGTATAGACCACCACCTGCGCTGCGAGGATCCCGATCAGCGAGGGCATCAGCTTCCAGTCCGCGAGGCGCCCGCCGACCAGCACGCCGACCGTTGAGCCGAGGCCGAAGAGGAGAAGAAGAAGTGGGACGAAGTCTGCTGGCAGTTCAGACACTTCTGTCAACAGCGGTGAGATGTAGGTGAAGATTGCGAATTGGCCGACTGTCGTGCTGATGATGATCAGCAGCGAGGTGACGACGGGCTCGCGGCCAAGCGCCCTGAACTCGCGGCTGAGGCTGCCCTGGGCTGTGGCAACGCCGCGGTCCATGGGGACGAAGACGGTGAGGAGGGCGAGGGCGAGCGCACCCAGTGCGGCTACTGCCCAGAACGTCCAGCGCCAGCCCAGCGCGCTCCCGATGAAGGTGCCGACCGGCACGCCGACGATGTTGGCAACCGTCAGGCCGGCGAGCACCAGCGCGACGGCGGCGCCGCGCTTGTTCTCAGTGACCAGACCGGTCGAGGCGACCATCGCGGTGCCGAAAAACGCCCCGTGGATGAGGGAGACGGCAACGCGCGTCAGCAGCAGCAGAGGATAGTTGGGCGCGATGGCGCAGAGCACGTGCCCGGCGGTGAAGATTGCGACATAAATTACCAGCAGGCGCTTGCGCGAGATGCTGCCGGTAAAGAGCGCCAGTACCGGGCCACCCACGGCCACCCCGAGCGCATAGATGCTGACCAGCAGGCCGGCGGTCGGGATCGAGATGCCGAGATCGCCGGCGACGGCAGGGAGGATGCCGGCGATCACGAACTCGGCGGTGCCGATGGCGAAGGCGGCCGCGAACAGGGCGTAGAGCGCAATCGGCATCGAGGTCACGCTGCTGCGGTTGCGAGCGCCGGGCGGCGGTCAACGACATAGGCGATCGCGGCGAGCACGGCCGTAAGGAGGGCGGAGACCAGCCCCAGCCACGGTAACTGGGCGTAGGCCACTCCGTTTGAGAGCGCCGTCGCGCCGAGATAAGCGCCAATCGCGATGCCGATGTTGAACACCGATGAGATGAGCGTCGAGGCGAGGTCGGGCGCTTCGGCGGCGCCGCTGAGGATGCGGTTCTGCATGCTGGTATTGGTGAGCATAGCCGTCGCGCCGATGGCGAACAGCAGCACCGCCATGGCCGTGGCGTTGCTTCCGAGGAGCAGGATCAAAACCCAGACCACCGCCTGCGCCGGAAAGGCGAGGAGCAGGGTTCGCATCGGGCTCCAGTCAGCCAGCCGGCCGCCGACGAAGATACCGATCGTCGACCCCACGCCGAAGAGGAGGAGGAGCCACGGCACCGTGTCGGCCGAAGCACCGGCGACCGTGTTCAGGAAGGGCGCAACGAAGGTGAAGAAGGCAAAGAAGCCGATCATGACGGTGACGATGATCGCGTAGGTCAGGTAGACCTGGGGACGGCGGAGAACCCGGAACTGCGTCCAGAAGCTGACTGCGCCGGGCCTCGGGGCGGCATCGCGCGGCAGCGCCAACGCCATGGTGACAGAGGTGATGATGGCCAGCGCCGCCACCACCCAGAAGGTCGAGCGCCAGCCCCAGGCGTTGCCGATCGCGGTGCCGATCGGCACACCGACGATGTTGGCGACCGAGATGCCGGCAAAGACGAGGGACAGGGCAGTTCCTGCGCGTTCCGCCGGCACGAGCGAGACCGCGATGATCGCGGCAAGGCCGAAGAAGCTGCCGTGGCTGAACGAGACCACGACTCGCGCTGCCATCAGCAGCGGGTAGCTCGTCGCCACCGCGCAGAGCACGTGCCCGACGATGAAGATCGCCATCAGCGCCAGAATTGTAGGCTTGCGGGGGAACCGCGAGGTGAGCAGCGAGAGGATCGGGCCGCCTACCGCCACGCCGATGGCGTAGCCGGTCATCAGGAGCCCGGCCGCCGGCACCGTCACCGACAGATCGGCGGAGATCTCCGGGAGGAGTCCGGCGACCACGAACTCCGTCGTGCCGATCGAGAACGCGGCGAGAAACAACGAAAGGAGCGCGAATGTCATGGAGGGTCCGAGACCTGGCGGCGCCGGACCATATATCAGAGTTCGTGGCGTATGCTACGCGGCGGGCGCGCGTCCGTCCTCACGCTCGAGCTGGGCGTTGAAGGCAGCGCCCAGAACGAAGATCTGCACCGAGTTGTAGAGCCAGAGCAGCAGGACCACCCCGGCGGTCACCGAGCCGAAGGTCGCCTGGTAGTTGCCGAAGTTCTCGACGTAGATCGAGAACACCACGCCGGCGAGCACCCAGAGTTTCGAGGCGACGACGGCGCCGGGCCAGATGTAGCGCCAGTTCCGGGGATGCGGGTCGGGACCCCAGCGGTAGAGCGCGCAGAGCACGAGCACCGACACGGCCAGCAGGATCGGCCAGCGGATCACCAGCAGCATCAGCTCGGTCATGGTCGGCATGTACATGAGGGTGGTGAGCGCCGGCAGGCCGGCGACAGTCGCCAGCGCAATGACCAGCAGGATCGCGCCGCCTATGGTCAAACCGATCGAGACCAGCAGCTTGCTGATGAAGCCGCGCTTCTCCTTCTTGCTGCGGACGCGGGCCATGGCGACGAGCAGCGCATCGACGCCGCGCGAGCCGCTCCAGAGCGCCAGCGGGACGGAGATGAGGAGGCCGATTCCCAGCGTGGCGGGCGGTTGAGCGACGAGCGACAAGAGCTGCTCGCCGACCAGCTGTTCGGCCGATTGCGGGAGGATGAAATCGACGGTCTTGACGGTATGCACCAGTGTGCTGCCGTCGGCGACCAAGCCGTAGATCAGGAAGACGATGGCAACGGCAGGGAACAGCGAGAGGAAGCCGAAGAACGCGGTGCCGGCGCAGCGTAGCGAGGTATCGGGGTCGAGGAAGACCTTGAGCGTTTCGATCGTGGTGTGGACCCAGCGGCGGACGCCGTGCCGCTCCGTAGTGGCAAAATCGCCGGCCGCGATCGAAGCCATCTCCGCCTCCCTGACGTCGAGTCAACGAATATGGCGGCAATCGGGTTGCCGCGTGTACAATGGCCCGGCTGGGACGATCCGTCCTCCAACCAGGGAGATGCGCGATGGTGACGGTTGCCGATGTGCGTAAACGCTGGGCGTGGATCACGGGCCTGCGAGGCGTGCTGATGCTGCTGGCCGGGCTCTATGCCGTGTTCTTCCCGGTCCCGGCGCTAGCCGTGCTGGTGGTCGCGGGCGGCGCGCTGCTGCTCATCGACGGGCTGCTCGGACTCTGGAGCCTGACCTTCGGCGGCGCCAAGACCGGTAACTTCTGGTTCGACGTGGTGCGCAACGCGCTGGCGGTGATCGTGGGCGTGCTGATCCTGCTCAGCCCGATCATGGCCACGCTGCTCACCGCAACCTTCCTGATCTACGTCATTGCCTTCCAGGCGATCATCGTCGGCGTGATGGAGATCGTGATCGTGGTGCGCGAGCGAGAGATGTACGCGCGCATCTGGCCGGTGCTGCTCAGCGGCGTACTCTATGTGCTTTTCGGTGTGGCACTGCTTCTGTCGCCGATGATTGGCGCCATCTTCATGGTCGTCCTGGGCGGCGTGTTTGCGATCATCTTCGGGGTTGCGCTGCTGGGCCTGGCCTTCCGGCTGAACAAGACAGCAGGGGAGGGTGGCACGGCGTAGCGGGGATAACTGCGCCGGCAGCTACTGACTTGGAAGGCGCATGAGCCTACCTATCGGCCATGCGCTTTTCCGACGCCTTCCTCGAGGACATCCGCCAGCGACTGCCGATTTCGCAAGTCGTGGGCGAGCACGTCATCTGGGACAAGCGGAAGAGCCAGCCGGGCAGGGGAGATTTCTGGGCCTGCTGCCCGTTCCACGGCGAGAAGACCCCGAGCTTTCACGCCGATGACCGCAAGGGCATCTACCACTGCTTCGGCTGCGGGGTGACCGGCGATCACTTCCGCTTCCTCACGGAAAAGGCAGGGATGCCCTTCCCCGAAGTGGTCGAGAAGTGCGCGGCAATGGCCGGCGTTCCCATGCCCGCCCGCGACGAGCGGCAGGAGCGCCGCGAGGAAGCCCGCCGCTCGCTCTACGACGTCATGGAGCTTGCCACCCGCTACTTCGAGGCGGCGCTCGCCCACAACATCGGGGCGCGGGCGCGGGGCTATCTCAACGAGCGCGGCGTCTCCCCGCAGAGCCAGGCGCGTTTCCGCATCGGCTATGCGCCCGATAGCCGCAACGGGCTGAAGGAACACCTCGCGCTCAACGGCGTCTCGGCCCAGGAGATGGTCGATACCGGCCTCGTCGCCTCGCGCGAGGACGACCCGCTGCCCTACGACCGGTTCCGCAACCGCGTGATGTTCCCCATCACCGATTTCCGCGGCCGGGTCATCGCCTTCGGGGGCAGGGCGATGTCCCCGGACGTGCCGGCCAAGTACCTTAACTCGCCCGAAACCGAGCTCTTCAAAAAGCGCCTCACCCTCTACAACGGCAGGGATGCCCGCCAGGCGGCGCGAGACGGCAAGCCGGTCGTCGTCGTCGAGGGCTACCTCGACGTGATCACGGCCGTGTCGGCGGGGTTCGACGGCGCAGTGGCGCCGCTTGGCACGGCGCTCACCGAGGAGCATCTGCAGCTGCTCTGGCGCATGGTCGACATACCCATCCTCTGCTTCGATGGCGACGGCGCGGGCCAGCGCGCGGCGGAACGCACCGCCGACCTGGTCCTGCCGCTCCTCCAGCCCGGCAAGACGATCAGGATCGCGACGCTTCCCGGCGGACTCGATCCCGACGATTTGATCCGCCAGCACGGACGCGGCGCCTTTGCCGACGCACTGGAACGGGCGCTGCCGCTGAGCGACACCATCTGGGCAATGGAGACGCGCGGCGTGGTGCCGGAAACGCCGGAAGCCCGCGCCGCCCTGGAAGCACGGCTACGCGCGCGGGCGCAGTCGATCACCGACCAGTCGGTGCGCCGGCACTACATGCAGGCCTTCGACGAACGGCTGCAGGCGTTCTTCATGCCGGTGCGGCCGCGTGGCGACCGCCGAGCCGGGCCGTACCGCGACCAGCGTTCCCGCGGCACGCCGCGGCTGGTGGTGTCGGGGACGCTGCGTAATTCCCGGCTGCTCAAATCGAACCCTGCCGGTGAGGTGACCCCGCGCGAGGCCGTCATCATCCTGACGCTGGTCAATCATCCGGGGCTGGCGGAGAGCCGGATGGAAGTTCTCGCCGGGCTCGACTTCCCGACGCCTGTAGCACGCTCGCTGATGGGCACGCTGCTCGACCTCCTGACCCGACATCACGAAATCGGCACGACAGAACTTCGAGCCGCTCTCGGCGCCCGTGGTTTCGGCGAAGTCCTCGAACGCATGCAGGACTTGCTCGGCCGCCAGGGCGTCTGGCAGACGGGAGCAGAAATTGCCGAAATGGACGCCGAAACGGGATTACGGCACGCGCTGGCCTTGCATAACAAGAAAGTTCAGCTAAATAGGGATCTCAAAGCAGCCGAACTGGCGCTGGGCGAAGACCCGAGCGAAGAGAATTTCGAGCGGCTGCTGGACATCCAGAACCAGATCACCACCGTCGATGGCACAGAGGCGTTGATCGAAGGCTTTGGGTCGTTGTCGGGTCGCGCGACGCGCAGCTTCTAGGAGGCTGCGGGTGGGCGCGAGTTTGCCGTTGAGGTGACGATAGCGGTCCGGACCGAGTTTCCCACGGTCCAAGCCTTTTTCGTCCGTCGTGTCGTCACTACATGAGCGATTTTCGGCGCCGCCTCCCTCCGGCGCCGCGGAGCAGCAGATGGCCACCAAGGCACCCCCAAAGACCGTCAAGACCGCCAAGGACACCGAGAAGCCGGAAGGCGGCGCTGCTGCGGCGAGCGGCGGTGGTGGCGGCGAAGCGCCCGACAGCCCACTGCTCGATCTTTCCGACGCGGCCGTCAAGAAGCTTATCAAGACCGCCAAGAAGCGCGGCTATGTCACCTATGAGGAGCTGAACGCGGTCCTGCCCAGCGAGGAGGTCACCTCCGAGCAGATCGAGGACATCATGGCGATGTTCTCGGACATGGGCATCAACGTCGTCGACGAGGACGAGGTCGAGGAAGCCGAGCCCGACACCCCCGAAGAGGAGTCGACCGAGCTCGCCGAAAAGACCGGCACCGCCGTCGCCTCCAAGTCCAATACCCGCGAAGGCAGCGATCGCACCGACGATCCGGTGCGCATGTACCTGCGCGAAATGGGCTCGGTCGAGCTGCTCAGCCGCGAGGGCGAAATCGCCATCGCCAAGCGCATCGAGGCCGGCCGCGAGACCATGATCGAGGGGCTCTGCGAGAGCCCGCTGACCTTCCAGGCCATCATTATCTGGCGCGACCAGCTCGCGGCGGCGGAAATCCTGCTGCGCGACATCATCGACCTCGAGGCGACCTATGCCGGCCCGGACGCGAAGGCGGCGGCGCCGGTGCTGCCGGCCGAGGTCGAGGTGACCAAGCCCGCCGCGGCTGCTGCCCCGGCCAAGTCGGAAGCCGCCCGGCCAGCGCCCCGGCGCTCGACCGGCAATGAGGATGACGATTACGTTCCCGACGAGCCCCTGCCGCCGCAGGACCCGGTCGAAGACGACGACGACGACTTCGAGAATTCGCTGTCGCTGTCGGCGATGGAAGCCGAGCTCAAGCCGCAGGTGGTCGCGACCTTCGATCGCATCGCCGAAGCCTACGGCAAGATGCGCAAGCTGCAGGACAAGCACACCGCCGACCGCCGTGACAACGCCAAGGCGGCGAGCGCTTCCGAGCTCAAGAAATTCGAGAACCTGCGCGCCGAGGTGATCACCGACGTCAAGTCGCTGAGCCTCAACGCGTCGCGCATCGAGAGCCTCGTCGAGCAGCTTTACGATATCAACAAGCGCCTGGTGCGGCTCGAGGGCCGGCTGCTCCGGCTGGCCGAGAGCTATGGCATCAAGCGCGACGAGTTCCTCAAGGCCTACTACGGCTCCGAGCTCGACACCAAGTGGGACCAGGGCGTCGCGCAGCTGCCGGGCAAGGGCTGGGGCGAGTTCGTCAAGCGCGAGCGCGACACGATCAACGATATCCGCGGCGAGATCCAGACGCTGGCCACCGAGACGGGGCTCGACATCACCGAGTACCGCCGCATCGTTCACAAGGTGCAGAAGGGCGAGCGCGAGGCAGCCATCGCCAAGAAGGAGATGGTCGAGGCCAATCTGCGCCTCGTGATCTCCATCGCCAAGAAGTACACGAACCGCGGCCTGCAGTTCCTCGATCTCATTCAGGAAGGCAACATCGGCCTGATGAAGGCGGTGGACAAGTTCGAGTACCGCCGCGGCTACAAGTTCTCGACTTACGCGACGTGGTGGATCCGGCAGGCGATCACCCGCTCGATCGCGGACCAGGCGCGCACCATCCGCATTCCGGTGCACATGATCGAGACGATCAACAAGATCGTCCGCACCTCGCGGCAGATGCTGCACGAGATCGGTCGCGAGCCGACGCCGGAGGAGCTCTCCGAAAAGCTCCAGATGCCGCTCGACAAGGTCCGCAAGGTCCTCAAGATCGCCAAGGAGCCGATCAGCCTCGAGACGCCGATCGGCGACGAGGAGGACAGCAACCTCGGCGACTTCATCCCGGACGTGAACGCCGTCCAGCCGATCGATGCGGCCATCCAGAGCAACCTGCGCGAGACTACGACCCGCGTGCTGGCGTCGCTGACGCCGCGCGAGGAGCGCGTGCTGCGCATGCGCTTCGGCATCGGCATGAACACCGACCACACGCTCGAGGAAGTCGGCCAGCAGTTCTCGGTGACGCGCGAGCGCATCCGTCAGATCGAAGCCAAGGCGCTGCGCAAGCTCAAGCACCCGAGCCGGAGCCGCAAGCTGAGGAGCTTCCTCGACAACTGAGGTCGGCGGGAATGCCGACGATCTCAGTCTTTTACGGAATTCTGATCCGCATCTATGTGCAGGATCACAACCCACCGCATTTCCACGCCGTGTACGGAAATGCTGAAGCGCGGTTCACAATTCCTGAGGCACGGCTACTGGACAGGGGCTTTCCGCGCACGGCCACTCGGCTGGTCAAACGCTGGGCCGCCAGCCATGCCGACGAATTGACGCTGAACTGGACGCGGGCCCAGAATAGCCTGGCTCCGCTCAAGATCGATGGACTTGATGCTGACGAAGATAACCAGCCTTAGCATACACCCACCGTTCGGCCTCGATGTGCGGTTTAACGATGGTACCGGCGGCGTGCACGATTGCGCGGCAATGATAGCTGTCGCGCGCAATCTGCTTGCCGAGCTAAGGGACCCCAAGGTGTTCGCCCAGGTCCGGCTGGACCACGGCGCGCCCACCTGGCCCAACGATTTCGATATGGATCCCGAGTGGCTGCGTCGTGAGATGCAGTCCGCGGGAGAGCTGCATAACATCGCCGCCGAGTAGAAATGACTCATCACGATCTCAAGCTCGGCCGCGCGGTCGAGCAGCCGCAGTCGCCGGAAGAGGCGACGCTCGATCCGGTGCCGAACCCGCATCCGGGCACGCTCTACGTCACGCGCTTCGTGGCGCCGGAATTCACCTCGCTCTGCCCGGTCACCGGGCAGCCCGACTTCGCGCACCTCGTGATCGACTACGTGCCCGACCAGTTGCTGGTCGAAAGCAAGTCGCTCAAGCTCTATCTCACCTCGTTCCGCAACCACGGCGCGTTTCACGAGGGCTGCACAGTCGATATCGGCAAGAAGATCGTTGCGGCGATCGCACCCAAGTGGCTGCGGATCGGCGGCTACTGGTATCCGCGCGGCGGCATCCCGATCGACGTGTTCTGGCAGACGGGCACGCCGCCCGAGGGCATCTGGCTGCCCGATCCTGGCGTGCCGCCGTATCGCGGCCGCGGCTAATCGGTCTCTGATCGGC
>JAEZBF010000368.1 GCA_023427545.1 Pseudomonadota bacterium | reverse complement strand
ATGCGGATGAGCTCGTTCCACTTGGCCGTGCGTTCGCCGCGCGTAATCGATCCGACCTTGATCTGGCCCGCATTCCAGCCGGTTGCGAGATGGGCGATCGTCACGTCCTCGCTTTCGCCGGACCGGGCCGAGATGATCGTGGCGAGGCCACCGGCCCGCGCCGCGTCCACGGCCGCCAGGGTCTCGCTGATGGTCCCCGCCTGGTTGGGCTTGATCAGCACGCAGTTGGCAAGGCCATCGCGTGCCGCCTCGGCGACGCGGCCGGCATTGGTGACGAGCAGGTCGTCACCAACGATCTGCACGCCCCCGCCTGCGGCCGCGGCGAAGCGCCGGAAACCTTCGGTATCGTCCTCGGCCAAGGGGTCTTCGATCGAGAGGATGGGGTAGCGCTCGAGCCACCTGAGCAGCAGCTCAGAAAAGCCATCGCTGTCGAAGTCGCGCTGCTCGAGCCCTAACCGGTAGCGGCCGTGCCCGCCGAATTCGGATGCGGCAATGTCGAGTGCGATCGAGACGTCCTCACCGGGCACATAGCCGGCGCGTTCGATCGCCTTCACAAGCGCGTCCAGCACCTCCTCGTTGCTCGAGAAGGCGGGCCACCAGCCGCCCTCGTCGGCAACGCCATATTGGTTGCCCCCCTCAGCGAGCATGCGCCCGGCGGAGCGATAGACTTCCGCGGTCCGGTGCAGCGCTTCGGCCACGCTCCCCGCATTGGGGCAGATCACCATGAAATCCTGGATGTCGACGCGCCGGCCGGCGTGCGCTCCGCCGCCGAAAATCTGAATCTGCGGCAGGGGCACTGTCACCGCCCGGCCCCCCGCCAGGTAGCGGTAGAGCGGCTGGCGCGCCGAGGCCGCGGCGGCATGAAGCACGGCCATGGATGTCGCGACCAGCGCGTTGCCGCCGAGCCGGGCCTTCTGCGGGCTCCCGTCGAGTTCGACCAGTGTCGCATCGATACCGCGCTGGTCGGTGGCGTCGCGGCCCCGCAGCGCGTCCGCGATCATCGTCACGACGTTGCGGACCGCGTTGTCGACGCCGTAGCCGCCCAGCCTCTCGCCGCCGTCGCGGAGGTCCACCGCCTCGCCCGATCCCGTCGAAGCGCCGGCCGGGGCGATGGTGCGCCCGACCGCCCCATCGCTCAGCCGTACCTCCGCCTCGACCGTCGGCCGGCCCCGCGAATCCCATACGGCGCGCGCCTTGATCGTCTCGATCCTGCTCATGCCTGACGCTCCTGCAGGGCCTCGCGCCAGCGTCCGCTGATGTCGCTGAGCCGGCTGGTAGGCGAGCGGATGAACTCGGCAGCGACTCGGCGTACCAGCTCCTTGTCCGCGTCGTCGGTGATATATTCGACCGGCGACTTGCCATCTATCCGGGCGAGGAACAGCGCCGGCAGCAGCGCCGCCGCGCGCCCCTCGGTTCCGGTCCGGTCGGCGATGCCGGCAGCCGCGAAATAGCCCTCGGTCAGGGCGGCGAAGGAGGCCTCCAGCGCTGCCGCTTCCGGAACCCGCACCCCTTTGAGCAGCAGGTGGTTGAGGCAGAAGGCGAGATCGAACGCAGGATCGCCGAAGGTCGCGCACTCGGCATCGAGCAGGATCGGCCCCTCCGGTCCGGCAAGAATGTTCTTGGGGCTGACATCGCCGTGGATGAGGCAGAGCCGCGTCTCCGCCGTGGTGCGGGAAATGTCGAGGATACGCCCGGCGAGGTCGGGGTGACGCTGCGCCGTCGCCTCGAGGTATGGCGAGACGCGAAGGGCATGAAAGCTCTGCCCGTTGTCGAACTGCTCGGCGATCTCGGGTCGGCCCGCCGTCGCATCATGAATCTGCCCGACGATCCGGCCAACTGCCCCGGCGAAGGCCGGATCGACTTCGCTCTTGAGTAGTTGAGCCTTCCAAACCGGCGCGGTGTCGGGCGGGATGTAGGCCATCACGAACAGCCCGGCCGCCTCGTCATGCAGCATCACGTCAGGGACAGCGTCGGGCAGGATGGCGTGCGCCACCGCCAGGTAGCGCGCCTCGGCCGCATTGCGCGAAACCGGCGCAAGCCATTCCTGCGCGACCCGGAGCTTTGCCAGCGCGCGCTTGACCACAAGGCGGCGGCCGCCGCGGCTGATCGTCCAGATATCGGAGGAAACGCCGCCGGTCAGGCGCTCGAACACCGGCTCGCCGATCCTGTCGAGGAACCCGCGCTCGGTAAGGGTTTCGGCCAGCTCGTCGAGCCACGCGGTTTCGCTCGCAGCCATCAGATGATCCGTTGAAGCAATGACGCCCTGGCCGCCGGCCGCGCGCACAGGACGTGGTGGTGGAGCATCGCCTTCATCCCCGCCGCCTAGACGCTGTTCCTGTGCCGCTCGATGCAGGTCGCAAGAACCTCGTCCAGCGGGCGCTGCCACCAGGCATTGGAGAAAATCTCGACCTCGACATAGCCGTTGAAACCCTGCGCCTCGACCCAGCCGCGCACTTTGGGGATATCGATCACCCCGTCGCCCATCATGCCGCGATCGTTGAGCAAGTCCGTGGTCGGCACCAGCCAGTCGCAGACGTGAAAGGCAAGCAACCGCGACTTGCCGGCGCGTGCGATCTGCGCCTCCAACTCGGGGTCCCACCAGGTGTGGTAGACGTCGAGGGCAATGCCGATGCTGCCCGAGCGCTTGGGGTCGAGCGCATCGCAGATGTCGAGCGCATGGCGTGTGGTGTTGATGCACGAGCGGTCGGCCGCGTACATCGGGTGGAGCGGCTCGATCGCCAGCGGCACGCCGGCGGCGTCCGCGTACTCGAGCAGCCGTCCGATATTGTCCTCCACCATCGCCCGCGCGGCGGCGATGTCCTTGCTGGGCGCGCTCCCCGCACGCGAGAACTGGGGCAGGGCGCCTACCACGAGCACCAGGCACGGCGCGCCCAGAGTTGCAGCCTCGTCGACCGCACGGCGGTTGTCGTCCATCACCTCCGGCTGGAGCGCCGCATCGCTGGTGAAGAAGCCGCCGCGGCAATAGCCCGAGAGCTCAAACCCGCCGGCCTTGATCTCCCGCGCCACTGAATCGATCCCCACCGCCGCCACTTGGTCGCGCCACGGCGAGAGGCCGCGGATGCCGGCGCGCTTGCAGGCCTCAATAATGGTCAGCAGGTCGCCCTGCGCCTTGACCGTCGCCGTGTTGATCGAAAGCCAGCGATGGTCGTCGGAGAAGTCGCGCATCGCCTCACGAACCATGATCCGTGACCGTGCGCAACAAGCAACCAGGTCATTAACATTGCGATTTGTCAGGGTCGCACCTGCCTGTCATTGTGAGTAGCGTCGCAGGCACAAATCGGAAACCGTCGGGCATAACCGGGGTGGCGCAAACGGGAGAGGATGTACGTCTGCAACAGGGATCCCTGACTGACGACCGGGAGGTCGTCGAACGCCTTCGGAACCTGGCCGACAACCTTCCGGGCGGCATGATCTACCAGCTCGTCGCCGAGGGGGACGAGCGGCGGTTCCTCTACGTCAGCCGTGGCGTCGAGAACCTGTTCGGCATCTCCCGCGAGGAAGCGCTCGCTGATGCCGGCGCGCTCTATGGCCTGATCGAACCCGAGTTCTTTCCCATGCTGGCGGCGCGCGAAGCCGAGTCGCTGCGCACCGGCACACAGTTCAAGGCCGAGGTTGCGATCCGCCGCCCCGACGGGGAGCGGCGCTGGCTGCAGCTGACCTCCGCCCGTCGTACCCGCCAGGACGGCCTCGCCGTCTGGGACGGCATCGCCCTTGACGTCACCGACCGTCATCTCGCCGAAGAGGAGCGCGACCGGACCCAGCGCCGGCTCAAGATCGCAACCGACGCTGCCGCCATCGGAATCTGGGACTGGGACCCCCGCACCAACGTCGTCCTATATTCGGAGCGGGCAAAGGAAATTTGCGGCTTCCCACCGGGCGAACCGGTTGTTTTCTCACAACTAACCGCCGCAACACATCCCGACGACCTCCCCTGGACCATCCCAGCGGCGCGCCGCGCGCTCGATCCAGCCATCCGCTCGACCGAAGTGTTCCGCTACCGCATCATCCGCGCCGACACGGGGGAGATCCGCTGGGTGCTCGCCCACGGCGTTGCAACTTTCGCGGAGGTCGACGGGAAGGACGTCGCAGTCAGCTACATCGGCACACTACTCGACATCACCGAGCAAAAGCGCGCCGAGGATGCCCTGACCGAGAGCGAAGCGCGGCTCCGGCTGGCAGTCGAAGCGGGCAAGATGGCGGTTTGGGAGCTCGATCCCACGACCAGTAGCATCACCCAGTCGCCCCAGCTCGATGCCATTTACGGCTTCCCGGCCGGGAGGTTCCTCACGCTAGACGACCTGCGGCAGCGCTACGCCCCCGGAGAGGAGGACCGGATCAATGCCGAAGGCGCAGCCGCTCAGGCGCGGGGCGACCAGCAGATCCAGACCGAGTTCCGCATTCTCTGGCCCGATGGTTCGGAGCACTGGCTGCTGCTTCGGGCTGCGGTTCACCCCACCGCCACCGGGCCGGGTCGCGCCATCGGCGTGCTCCTCGACATCACCGACCGCAAGCGCGCCGAACAGCGGATGGAACTGGTCGCGCGCGAACTGCAGCACCGGGTCAAGAATACGCTCGCGATCATCCAGACCATCGCTGCACAGTCCTTCCGCGGCGACGCGCCGATCGAGGACCGGATCGCCGGGTTCTCCGGCCGGCTGGCGGCGCTCGCCGCAGCAACCGACAACATCACCGTCAACGACTGGTCCGATGCCTATGTCGGCGAGGTGGCGACACAGATCACCCAGCCGTTCCGCGACACTGCCGCCGATGCTTTCATCCTGTCGGGGCCGCGCGTGCCGATCCCCAGTCGGCTAGCCATCGGGATGGGCATGGCGCTGCACGAGCTCTGCACTAATGCAGTCAAGTACGGCGCGCTCTCGTCGGCTGGCGGCCGCGTCCGGCTCACCTGGAAGGAGGAAGACGGCGAACTTGTCATCACCTGGGAGGAGGAGGGCGGACCGCCCGTCGTCGCGCCGATCCGTAGGGGTTTCGGCACCCGCCTGCTCGAGCATGGCCTGCTCGGCGACCGCGGCGCCGTGGAACTGACGTTCCACCCCGAGGGGGTGATCTGCATCCTCCGCGCCCGCCTCTAAAGTCGGTTCATCCGTGTGCGGCCGTGCGGGGTCTTGGCCCAGAAGTAGGGGCGGGTGAGCAGCTCGTGGGCAGCGCGCACCGTGGCGGCCGAGTGAAGTACCCAGTTGACGGGCAGCAGCACCTGCCAGGGTAGCAGCCGCGCTTCGCCGGTGCGCAGCAGGCCGGCAATGGTCAGTAGGCCCGACCCGCCATAACCGACGATCAGCACGCAGAGGTAGGCCAAGTCCCAGCCGTCCT
>JAEZBF010000350.1 GCA_023427545.1 Pseudomonadota bacterium | reverse complement strand
CAGTAGTGAACGTCTGTCCATGTTTTCAGTCCTCCCTGTATCTGACTATCCGATATTTCCCCGGTTTTCGGAAATGAGAAAGTACCGCGTTCCCATAACCGTCTCGGTGTCCCTCCAGTTTAGTACGCCAGGCCGACGTAGTTCTCGGCGAGAGCTGTTTCCGCAGCCACCGACTGGGTGAGGTAGTTGAGCTCCGCCTCCTGCAGCCGGACGCCAAACGGGCCGTCCTCAGGGAAGGTGTGAAGGAGCCGGGACATCCACGACGAGAAGCGCTGGGCCTTCCACACCCGCGAGAGTGCTCGCGCGCTATAGGCGTTGAGTGCGGCATCGGAGCGCTCGCGATAGTGCTCACGTAATCCGTGAAACAGGTAGTGCACGTCGCTCGCGGCAAGGTTCAGGCCTTTGGCCCCCGTGGGAGGAACGATGTGGCCCGCATCCCCGGCGAGGAAGAGCCGGCCAAAACGCAAGGGTTCGGCGACGAAGGAGCGGAGCGGCGCAATCGATTTCTCGATCGAGGGGCCGGTGGTGACGCCTTCGGCAGCCGCCTTGGGCAAGCGGGCACGCAGCTCGTCCCAGAACATCGTATCGGTCCATTGCTCCGCTTTCGTCCCCATCGGGACCTGGACGTAGTAGCGCGAGCGGTTCGGGGAGCGCATCGAGCAGAGCGCGAAGCCGCGGGGGTGGAAGGCATAGATCAGTTCGTCGGCAGCGGGTGGAACATCGGCCAGGATGCCGAGCCAGCCGAAGCTGTAGATACGCTCGAAGGTTTTGATGGCCTTCGCCGGCACGCTCTGGCGCGAGATGCCATGGAAGCCGTCGCACCCGGCGATGAAGTCGCAATCGAGATGCTGGGCGACGCCGCCCTTCGAGTAGGTGACGAAGGGGGAGCCGGTGTCGAAATTGCGCGGCTGGACGTTGTCCGCCTCGTAGACGCTCTCTAGGCCCGCGGCCTCGCGCGCTTCGGTGAGATCGCGCGTGAGCTCGGTCTGGCCGTAAACCAGCACCGACCTGCCGCCGGTGAGCGCGGTCATATCGATGCGATGCTGGCGATCGGAGAAGGCGAGGTTGATCCCGCCATGGACGAGTGCCTGCTTTCGCATGTGGGTGCCGTGGCCGGTCTCGTCGACAAGGGTTGCGGTCCCCTGCTCCAGCACTCCCGCGCGGATGCGCGCGAGGACGTAGTCCCGGCTCCGCAGCTCAAGGATGACGTTGTCGATGCCCTCGCGGGCGAGCAGCGCCCCGAGCAGGAGCCCCGCCGGTCCGGCGCCGATGATTGCCACCTGCGTCCGGTGTGCCATCGCTAATAGAGCAGCCGCACGAGAAACAGCGAGATTGGTGGGAAGACCACGAGCAGAGTGGTCCGGACAACGTCGCTGACTACAAAGGGCAGGACGCCGCGGTAGGTCTCACCCAACGGCGTCCCCCTCGCCATGCTGTTGATGATGAAAAGATTCATCCCAACGGGTGGAGTGATCAGGCCAACCTCGACCACGATCAGGATGATGATCCCGAACCAGAGACCGAACTCCGATGGCGACAGCCCGAAATCGAGCGCCGTCACCACCGGCCAGAGAACCGGCACGGTCAACAGGATCATGGACAGGGAATCCATGAAGCACCCGAGCACGAGGTACATCAGCAGGATGAGAGTCAGCACCATCCAGGGATTGAACCCCTGGCTGGTGACGAATGCCGAGGCGGCCTGGGGCAACTGGCTCAAGGCGAGGAAGTTGTTCAACGCCCCTGCGCCCAGGATGATCAAGAAGATCATCGCCGTAGCCGAGGCCATCTGCAGGATCGAGCGCGAGAAGACCTTCCGCGTAAACCCGCCCTGGAGGAAGGCGATGATGCCGGTTCCGGCCGCTCCGATCGCTGCTGCCTCGGTTGGTGTGAACCAGCCGAAATAGATGCCGCCCATAACGAGGAAGAACACGAACAGGACCGGCCAGATGCGCAGGAGCAGACGGAAGCGTTCGCCATAGGGTATGCGTGGGTACGGCTTTCCAGCCTGTTCAGGCCGCAACCGCACCGTAATCGCGATGGTAATGAGGTACCCGACGGCCGCGAGCAGGCCTGGGATCATCGCGGAAACGAAGAGCTTGGCGATGTTCTGCTCGGTCTGGATCGCGTAGATCACGAGGATAACGGACGGCGGGATGAGGATGCCCAGGGTCCCGCCCGCCGCCAGTGTTCCCGTTGCCAGCGCTCCGGAATAGCCGTGCTTGCGCAGCTCCGGCAGCGCGATCTGGCCCATGGTCGCCGCCGTCGCGAGCGAGGAGCCACAGATTGCGCCAAAGCCCGCACAGGCGCCCACGGCCGCCATCGCGACCCCACCCTTGCGGTGGCCGAGCCACGAAGCCGCGGTGTTGAACAGCTGTGCCGAGATGCCGCCAAGCGAGGCGAACTGCCCCATGAGCAGGAACAGCGGCACCACCGAGAGCGAGTAGCTGGAGAAGGTCGAATAGGTCAGTGACTTGAAGATGCTAAGCGTTGGATTCCACGACTTGGTGATGAGGTAGTTGCCGACAACCCCGACGATGAGCATCGCGAGCCCAATCGGCATGCGCAGGAAAATCAGCAGCAACATGACCGGAAACGACCAGAGGCCGAGCTCGACGTTGCTCATTCGGCAGTTTCCGATACTGGCCGGACGGGGACCGCGGCGAACGCGTTCCTCGCGGATCGCAGGACGCAATACGCAGCGATGATCCCGAATGCCACGAGACCGATGAGCCCCGTTGCGTAGCACATCCAGATCGGTATGCGCAGGATGAACGTGGATTCCTTATTGCCGAGCTTGTCCATCATTCCGAGCCCCAGCCGCCACGCGATGAAAGCGGCGATCGCAAGCATGGCGATGTCCATGAGAAGCTCGAGGAGCGCCGCCGCGCGAGCGGGAAACCGGTCGGTCAGGATGGCGACGATGGCATGACCGCGGCTGAGGTGACACCACGGCAGGAAGGCGCAGATCGCGAACAGCATCCCGGCCTGGACGATCTCGTAGTCACCGGGCACGGCGCTGAGCCCAAAGG
>JAEZBF010000349.1 GCA_023427545.1 Pseudomonadota bacterium | reverse complement strand
TCGTAGATGTCTACGACCTCGAAGCGCTGCTTGCAGGGATAACCCCAGACAACCTCCACGCGGAAACCCCAACGGGACAAGCGACTTGCAATGAAATCTAGGCCCATACGCCCCTAACGCTTACGACATTCGTCCGGCTAGGGTTTGGCGTAGGGTGGTAGGGTTCTGCTATGGTCGCAGAAGTGGGGCTGGGGCGGGCTCGGACCGGGGATCGTAGACCAGCTCGGCGCGGTAGCGGTCGCGGATGTGGCGGTTGAAGTGGACGCCCTTGGCGAACGCGTGGCGGAAGGCATCGTAGGCCTCCGCGGGCACATCGAAATAGACGTAGCGCCGGCCGCTGGTGACGAAATCGATCGTCATCTGCTGGCGTTCCGGGTCGTAGCCGATCTTGCCGATGGCGGTGGATGGCATCGCGGTCTCCGCCAAGGAGAACGGCGGGGGTTCGCTGCGGTTGCGGGAAGTTATCCACGCGACACGGCGGGGTGGTAGGTTTGCGGCATGGTCGGAGAGGTGGGGGCGGCGTGCTGGTGACTGCACGACCCGTCGTGTCGAGCCTGGGCGTTCCCGCGCACAGGGCGGGCGAGATACACGCCCTCGTGGTTCGACAAGCTCACCATGAGGGCTACTGAGAGGCGACGGGGCTGCCACTTGCACAGGGTCATTCCCGCGTAGGTGGGAATCTCTGTTGTCGGTTCGTGGGGCCTGGAAACGGAGATTCCCGCGTTCGGGGAATGACCTGGTGGGTGGGGATGGGGTGGGGTGACTGCACGACCCCTCATCCGGCCTTCGGCCACCTTCTCCCTCAAGGGGAGAAGGCGCTGCCTGCGAGGGTCAGGCGGCGGGGCGTTTGCTGCGATCCTCGATCAGCTTGCAGGCGAAGCGTCCGCGGATGGCGGCGTTGAAGAACTGGCCGCGCGATGGGGCGGTGCGCAGCGCGTCGTAGGTTTCGGGCGGAACATCGAAATATTTGTAGCGCCGGCCCGAGCCGGCGAACCACACCGAAAGCTCACGGGCTTCCGGGCGGTAGAACACGTGGCGGATTGCCGTCGAGGCCATCGCTGCCTCCCAACGCAGAAGGGGTTTCCGCGATGATGAATCCCGACGAGTCCGCAAAGGATTCACCGGCCGGATTCACAAAGGAGTCATCGGCCGCTGGAGAGGAGCGCGCACTTCTCCACTACCTATACGAGAACGACTTCTCGATCACGACACGCGCCCTGTGCGCGCGCTTCGCGATTACGAAATACCAGCTTCAGAAGCTGGTGGAACAAGAAGGCTGGACCCCGCGCAAGAAGAAGAAGCCGCGCAGCGTCTCACGCGCCGGGCTGATCCGGCGGATGCTCGAGGCACTCGATCGGCGGATGTGCCAGATCGAGCACGACGATCTCAGTCCAGAACAGAAGGTTGCGATGCTCGCAAGCATGTCACGGACCCTGGTGAAGGTTCTTCAGATGGAGGAAGACCGGCGCCGCGGACAGGCCCAGAAATCCGGCAAGGTGGTGGAGGAACTCGCCGCCGACATGGATGACCTCCGCAAGAAGATCGCGAAGCGAATTGAACAACTCAATCAGGGTTGATCCATCGACGGCTGCGCACCTGTCGGACCAGGAGGTCCGAACCCTGATGTTCCAGTGGGCCTTCTGGGCACGGGAGAGCCAACTGCCGCCTTTGGGAGACTGGACGACATGGCTGCTGATGGGCGGGCGCGGATCGGGCAAGACCCGCGCGGGCGCCGAGTGGGTGCGAAACCTTGCGCAGCGCGGGGTCGGACCGATTGCCCTCGTGGGGGAAACCATCGCGGAAGCCGTGGCAATCATGGTCCGTGGGCACAGTGGCATCCTGCGGGTGACGCCGCTCGACGAGCGGCCGCGGCTGAGAGGCGCGACGCTGATCTGGCCCAACGGCGTAGAGGCAACGATCCTGCCGGCGAGCGATCCGGAGAGATTCCGCGGCCCGCAGTTCGCGGCCGCATGGTGCGACGAGATCGGGAAATGGCCGAACCCCGAAGCAGCGTGGGACATGCTGCAGTTCGGACTGCGGCTCGGTGCGCGTCCGCGGCAGCTGGCGACAACGACGCCAAGGCCAACCCGGCTGCTGAAGCGGCTGATTGGCGATCCGCTCACGCGCGTGACGCGGGTGACGACGGCCGAGAATGGCGAACACCTCGCAGACGGGTTCCTGCAGGCGGTGGTGGGGCGCTATCGCGGCTCGGTGCTGGGGCGGCAGGAGCTCGACGGGGAGCTGATCGAGGACCGGCCCGATGCGCTGTGGACGCGGGGGATGTTCGTTGCGCCGGAGGCGGGGGCGGAGCTCGGGCGCACGGTGGTCGCCATCGATCCGCCGGTGACCGGCGGGCCCAACTCGGACGCCTGCGGCATCATCGTCGCGGGCCGGGCGGGGACGGGCGCGGTGGTGCTCGCGGACCTGACGATAAAGGGCGTGCAGCCGCTTGCCTGGGCACAGCGGGCGGTCGATGCCTTCACGGACCACAACGCCGACTGCATCGTCGCCGAGGTGAACCAGGGCGGCGATCTCGTGCGGTCGCTGATCGCCCAGGTGGATGCGACGGTGCCGGTGCGCGAGGTGCGGGCGAGCCGGGGCAAATGGGTGCGGGCCGAGCCGGTCGCGGCGCTCTATGGCCGCGGACTGGTGCACCACGCTGCCGGCCTGACGGCGCTCGAGGACGAGATGTGCGGGTTCGGCGTCGACGGCCGGAGCGAGGGGCACTCGCCGGACCGCGTCGATGCGCTGGTGTGGGCGCTGACCGAGCTGATGCTCGGTGACGGCGGCATGCCGCGCGTGCGGGGGTTGTGAGGGTAACGGAGATTCCCGCCTTCACGGGAATGACCTGGTGGGTGGGGACAGGTGGGGGTGACTGAGAGCCCCCCCTCATCCGGCCTTCGGCCACCTTCTCCCGCGGAGGGGAGAAGGCGCCGACTGGCAGCGTGGCGCACTTGGTGAGTCCACAGACATAAGGACATGCGATGCCGAAGTGGTGGAACCGCCTGGTGGGCGGGGCTGAGACTGCGCCTGCCGAAACGAAGGGATCGAGCGGGCCGCAGACTTTGCTGACGCTTGCGGCGCTGGGCGATCCGAGCTGGAGCAAGCGCGGGTTCGTGGCGCTGGCCAACGAGGGCTTTGCCAAGAACCCGGTGGTCTATCGCTGCGTGCGGCTGATCGCCGAGGCGGCGATGATGGTGCCGCTGGTTGCGAGCGAAGGCGGCAAGCGGCTGAGCGACCATCCGGCGCTGCGGCTGCTGAGCCGCCCCAACCCGCACCGCAGCGGGCCCGAATTGCTCGAGGCGATCTATGCCTACCTGCAGACGGCGGGGAATGCCTACGTGCAGGCGGCGATCGGCGACGGGGAGGTGCGCGGGCTGTTCACCCTGCGGCCCGACCGCGTGAAGGTGGTGGCGGGAGCGGACGGCTGGCCGCTCGCCTACAGCTACACGACGGGCGGACGGCCGGTGCAGTTCCGCCAGGATGCCGAGCCGATCCCGGCCGTGCTGCACCTGGCACTGTTCCACCCGCTCGACGACCACTACGGCATGGCCCCGCTCGAGGCGGCGGCGCAGAGCCTCGATATCCACAACGCGGCAGCGCGCTGGAACAAGGCGCTGCTCGATAATGCGGCGCGGCC
>JAEZBF010000254.1 GCA_023427545.1 Pseudomonadota bacterium | reverse complement strand
GTAGGCGAGCAGCCGCCGCTCGTCGCCTTTGACCTCACTGATCTTTCGCCGAAGCGCCGCCACCTCCTCGGCGGTAATCCTTGCTGTCCCAAGCGCTGCCTTGCCGTCATCGTCCTCGCCCCGGCTGGTGAGGTTGAGCAGCGCCGAAGCGGTGTAGCGCTTGCCATAGGAGGTCGAGGAGCCGATCGCCTGAACGCCATTCTTGCCGCCGCTCAAGTCAATCGGCAGCCGCATCGTTGTGTCCTCGGCATGCCCTGAGGCATGGCTGAGAACCGCGGTGATGATGATGGTGTTGTGATCCTGACCGACTTTGAACCGCAAACCAAAGCCGTACCGGGAGAGGATCGGCTTGATGACCTCGTTGATGTCCTCCCAGAGGGCATAGGTCGAGCCGGGCTGGCCGTTGAGGCCGGGGAGCACGCCACGCTCCACAATGACCGGCAGTTCCGCCTGCATCGCGGCGAAGGCAGTGTCGTAGGTGATCCGCGCTTCCTTCGCCGAGAGCCGCTCCTGCGCAATCAACAGCCGGTCGAACTTGATAGGATCGACTTCGCTGTGAAGTGCCGCCTCGTGGATCGTGTTGACCAGCAAAGCTTTGCGCGGCTTCGACTTCCCCACGGCGGGTTCAGCTTCGGCGCGTGATGCGGCGGCTTTGCGCTCAGTTCGGGCGGGAGGCACCTCACCAAACAGGTCGACGCCACGAGACGCGTCATCGGCAGCATCGTTGGGCAGCTGGTGCTCAGCACGAAGACCGCCCGCTGGCGGATAGCGATCCGGGTGCGGCTCGTGGCGATCACCGTCGAGGTGATGGGCGTAGGCCTGAGGCGACGAAGTAGGCGTGGAGAGAGCTGTTGGCGCAGACGAGCCAACATTGACGGCGCGCAGGCGCGCGTCCACCTTCTGGGTAACCATGTGTTCCTCTTGTGTGTGCAAGAGTTGAGCCATGGCCAGGTCGCTGCCGCACTTGCAGGTGCGGTGGCGACCGACTGTTGCAGCAGTCAGGCGCCGACTTGGCCAGCCCGCACGACGTGCGGACAGGGTCGAGTATATGGCCCAGTCGGCAAATCGCAACGCAAATCGAACTGCCGGCTACACCTATGGTTACCGCGGAGCGTTCGGATTCGCCTATCGAGAAAGACTGCAGAATCACGCGCCTTTCACACCGGAACCTGCGGGAAATTCTTGCGGACCCCGGGTGGCCACCGATCCGTTCCGTAAACTTTCCCAAGCCGCTGAAATATTACCTTCATGCCGGCGGGTCATGATCCCGTCATGGCCCGCCTCCGTCTCGTCAAGAGCGATGGACAAAACTACAAGCCACCGCTTTTCCGCTGGTGGTTGAGACGTATGGCCAGCACTGCGCTGGGCAGTTGGCGCCGGTGGAGCCCGCTCATTCTGGGACTTAGCGTTGCACTGTGCTCCTGTTGGGCATTGATCTCCGCCAGCCCCTTTCCGCCGCTAGAGACGA
The DNA here is from genome assembly GCA_023427545.1 of Pseudomonadota bacterium. Lineage (GTDB taxonomy): Bacteria > Pseudomonadota > Alphaproteobacteria > Rhizobiales > Devosiaceae > JAEZBF01. The sequence goes on along the minus strand of JAEZBF010000254.1, from coordinate 2,341 downwards.
TCCGCCATCTAGCGGCCGCGCCGAACTGCGCGGCTGCTCGAAGCGTGGGCCTTGCGCCCGCTCGCCGTGGACAGCCTGGCTACTATCCCAGCCACGACGCCGACAATGACGGGATCGCCTGCGAACCCTATCGCCGCCGATAAGCCGGAGCTCACCGAACTTCTCACCTAAGGTTCGCGGTACAGCGACCCCGTTGCACCTGACTAAGCAGCACGCCGACCGGCAGTCCAGACGAGAGCGGACCTCGCCCCGCCACTACCGAGCGCCTCAGGTCTTACGCGATATCGCGCTCGCTTCATTCAACAGGTGCAACTCGTCGTTCTCCAAAGGACCTAAACCGCCCAAGCGGTCCTCATGCCACTCTTCGAGTTCATTGGTCATGCAGTTGCGCTCTTCGAAGAACTTGTAGGCCCGAAGGTGGTACTCGGCGACCATGTTGATCGCCAGGCGGTTGCCTTCCCGAGCCCTCTTTACGAGCTCCTGAAACACGAGAGTGATGGCGGGAACCCGCGACCCATCCTCCATCAGGATCTCTTGCTCAGTCGCCGCAAGAACGTCCCGGTGAAATTCACGCTCGGTGTAGCTGCGCTGCCGCTTTGGTCGTCTGCCCTCGATGCAGCCGCTGAATCCCTTCTCGAACTGACCAAGCTTGTTGCGCCCAGCTCGTGGAGCGTCAGGATCATACCGATCCGACAGGCGCCAGGACTGAGGTGTCCCTTCAGGCTTCACAGGAGACATCTCGCTGCCAGCACCGTTGGCCTCCGCTGCTGGCGTTAAATTTGCGCGGCGCGCCTGCTCTTCAAGGGCCCACGGCGGCAGTGGTGGGGTAAAGCGAGGGGGCGGCGCAGCGACCTGCTGCTGAGGCAGGGTCGTCGGGGGCCAGGCATATGTCATTTTAAGCTCCTCGTGGCTCGACAACATAGGACTGCAGCATTCCTCCGGTCTTGGCAACTATAATTCTGCGGTTTTAGCAGATTTACTTGTAGGTTCAACGCAATATTCTTCATAGAAGTAGGTCGCTCGCGTAGTTCGGCAATCTGTTATGAAGTTCAAACTGACTTAATCGCAAGATTACATTGATGAGTTCAGAGGGAGTGTGGCGATCGTACGCATGGTCGGAATGCCCCATGTTTCAATCCTTCAGGTAAGCTCTGACCGGAACCACGACGGCGCTTGGCCGTCCTCGCCTGATCTTAACCAGCTGACTGCCAGGAACGCGCCTGATCCGGTCCTGATCTGGCCCTGATCCTGACCTGTTATCGGCGAGCTTCATGCCTGGAGATTCTCCAGCTACATCAAGGGCTAAACAGCAGCCTTGAAGCAGCTCATCAGGCGCCGAGGAATGGAACAGGTGTGAGCTCTGCCTGACGTTCGACTAGCTGCCTGGACTGAGCCGTCGGACAATCGCGGCTACGCCATGCTCTTCCTTGCGACGGTGTAGGATACCCGGCAAAGGTCACCCCCTCCTACACCTCGAGCCAAGGCGTAGAAGCGGTCAGTGCCGCTAGGGTATCGGCAACAGCCCACCGTGCTGCTGATCAACCCCAGCCAAGGGGCGCAGCAGGCGCTCGCCAAGCTCATCGTCGGTAAGCTACCTCTGAGCCCACTGGAGCTCAGCTTAGCGGCCCTGCGACCCTGTTGAGTGCAGAAGATAGACCCGCCTACCCTTAGCCGGCGTGCTCTCCCTCAAGCCACGTACCGGACGCGGTTGAGCATGCGCTTGTGGTCGGGATCGGGGCTCGGCACGGCGGAAACGAGCGCCTTCGTATAGGGATGGTCGGGCGCGGTGCAGATGCCTTCGGCCTCACCGACTTCCACGATCTTGCCGCGATGCATCACCGCCACGCGGTCGCAGAAGTAGCGGACGACCGCGATGTCGTGCGCAATGAAGATGAAGCTCAGTCCCAGCCTCGCCTGGAGGTCGAGCAGTAGGTCGAGGATCTGCGCGCGGATGGACACGTCGAGCGCCGAGGTCGCCTCGTCGGCGACGATGACCCGCGGCTCGAGCGCCAGCGCGCGGGCGATGCCGATGCACTGGCGTTGCCCGCCGGAGAACGCGTGCGGATAGCGGCCCATCGTATCGGGCGAGAGGCCGACGAGGCGCATCAGTTCGGCGACACGCTCGGTGCGGTCGCGCCGCGTGCCGATGCGGTTGATGCGCAGCGGATCGGCGATGATTTGGCCCGCCGTCATGCGCGGATTGAGCGAGGCGAACGGGTCCTGGAAGACCAGCCGGACTTGCGCATGATAGCGCTTGAGAGCGGCGCCCCTGAGGGCGAGCACATCCTGCACGCGGCCGTCGCCGCCGTTATATGCGATGCTGCCGGCCGAGGGTTCGATC
>JAEZBF010000130.1 GCA_023427545.1 Pseudomonadota bacterium | reverse complement strand
GCGCCACATCGTGCCAATGCTGCCCTTCCTCGGCCTCGCCCTCTGCTTCGCTATCCCCGCCACCCAGCCGATGCGCATTGCCACTGGTCTGCTGCTTGCCATTAGTCTGGTGCTCTCCGCGGTTTGCGCCCTGGGCGGCATGTACGCCCCTGACAAGTTCCGGAACGCCCTCACCGAATGGGTCTTTCCGCAGGCGATGACGCCGCACAACGTCGGGCCCGCTCTCACCATCCTGCTGATCTGGATCGCTGCCGGCGCCCTTTGGCTGCGCACCGCGCCCCAGCCCGCGCATACTCCCGGGATCGCGCGGCCCGACGTTCGGGCCATCAACCCGGTTGTCTAATCATCCGGTCCCGATTAGTCCCGAGCACCCTGACTACTGGAGACGAGCGATGCGGGAATGGTGGCGTGGCGGCGTAATCTATCAGGTGTACCCGCGCTCGTTTCAGGACAGCAACGGCGACGGCATCGGCGATCTGCCCGGCATCCTGCGCCGGCTGCCCTATATAGCCTCCCTCGGCGTCGACGCGATCTGGCTGTCCCCGATCTTCCAGTCGCCGCAGGCGGACATGGGCTACGATGTCTCCGACTATAAGGAGGTCGATCGCATCTTCGGCAGCCTCGAGGATTTCGACTCGCTGATCGAGCAGGCTCATGCGCTGGGGCTGAAGGTCATCATCGACCAGGTCCTGAGCCATACCTCGGACCGCCACCCGTGGTTCCAGGAAAGCCGGCTGAGCCGCACCAATTCACGCGCCGACTGGTATGTCTGGGCCGATCCGCGGCCGGACGGTTCCCCGCCCAACAACTGGCCCGCCGTGTTTGGCGGTCGTGCCTGGGAATGGAACCCGGGCCGCCGGCAATACTATTTCCACAACTTCCTCGCCGAGCAGCCCGACCTCAACTTTCACAATCCGGCGGTTCAGGAAGCGGTGCTCGACGTCATGCGATTTTGGCTCGAGCGCGGCGTGGACGGCTTCCGTCTCGACACCGTGAACTACTACTTCCATGACGCCCAACTGCGGAGCAATCCGCCGGCCCGGCGCCAGAAGCACCTGCCCTATGCGGTCAACCCCTACGACATGCAGGACCACCGCTACTCCAAGAGCCAGCCCGAGAACGTCGCCTTCCTCAAGCGCGTGCGCGCGCTGCTCGACCAGTTTCCCGACCGCACCTCGGTCGGCGAAGTCGGTGACAGCAACAGCGTGCAGCTGATGGCCGAGTACACCGCCGGCGGCGACCGCCTGCACATGTGCTATTCCTTCGACATGTTGGGCCCGGAATATTCCGCCGCCCACTTCCGCAGCCGCATCGAACGTTTCTTTGCCGAGGGACCCGACGGCTGGCCGTGCTGGAGCTTCTCCAACCACGACGTCGTCCGCCACATTACCCGGTGGGCCCGGCATGGCAGCTCGCCGGCGGCGCTCGGGCGGCAGGCAGTTGCGCTGCTGCTCTCGATGCGCGGCTCCATCTGCCTCTACCAGGGCGAGGAGCTCGGGTTGCCTGAGACCGACCTGCTCTTCGAGGAATTGACCGATCCGCGCGGCATCCGCTTCTGGCCCGAGGACAAGGGCCGCGACGGCTGCCGCACCCCAATGCCGTGGCACCCCGCAGAGCCGCACAGCGGCTTCACCACCGGCACGCCGTGGCTCCCGGTCAAGCCGCCCCAGGCAGCGCTCAACGTCGCCAGCCAGGAGCAGGACCCCGATTCGATGCTAGCGTTCTACCGCAGCGCGCTAGCCTTCCGCCGCAACCATCCTGCCCTGATCGACGGTGACATCGAGTTCATCAAGACCGGCGAGCCGGTCCTGGCGTTCCGCCGCCGCAGCGGCGAAGAATCGATCGTCTGCGTCTTCAACCTGTCGCCGGAGCCGGTGCGGCTTTCGCTGGCAGGCGAGCCGGAGCTGCTGATGTGGCTCAACGCCGATCGCGCGCGCGGCCGACTGACGCTGGACGGGAATGGGTTTGTCTACCTCGGCGAGACGGCAGCGGAGCCGATCGAGCTCAAGTTCAACCGGCGTCCCCGCGCAACGGCTAAGCCCTAGTCGACCCGCTCGAGCGTGTCGGCGTTGAAGAACTCCCAGTGCTCGCCGAGCTCGTCCCGGACATAGGCCCGGTAGCAGCCCGACCAGCGCTCGACGAGGTAGGTGTCGACTCCGCGCTGCCGCAGGTACTGCTTGACGTACTCGAGCCGTCTTTCCTCGCTCATGTGACTGCCGAACTGGAACATCGCCCCCGGACCGCTTCCACCCGTGAAGCAGTTGCCCGCCGCGGAGGCGGGGCTGCCCGCGACGGAGGAGAGCAGGGCAATCGCGAGCAGGGCAGGGGTGATCCGCAACATCGGGGGCCTCTCAGTCGGTCTGCCGGGGGCGCACGATCATGACCACCAGCGGGATCGCGATAGTCAGCAGCAACAATCGGGCGACATGATGCGCGGCGATGAATGCCGTGTCGAATCCGAGTGCGATGCCAAGCGCGCCCATGCCTTCGAGCGCGCCGGGAGCGATGCCGAGCCAGATCTGGCCGAACGGCATGTCGACCAGTGTCGAGGCGCCCAAAGCCACGACTGTGCAGATCGCCGCGACCATCGCGGTTGCAATCAGCCCGCCCACTGCCGCCTTGCCGAACTCCTGCAGCGTGATGCCCGCAAAGCGGGCGCCCATCAATGCGCCGAGCAGGATGTAGGAGCCGGTCAGCAACAGCGGCGGCATGACGCCATCCAGGTTGCCGGTGAATTTGGCGATGGTCGCTGCGGCCATGGCGCCGAGGGCATAGCCCGCCGGCACACCCAGGCGCGTAAAGACGAACCCGGTCGCGAGGCAGACGGACCCGATCAGCGCCAGGTCCGGTAAGGACGCAACATGCGTGTCCCGTTCCAGCAGTCCGTGGCCCACGGGCAGGAACATCGCCCCGATCGGCACGCAGACCGTCAGCAGCAGGATGCGGATGACCTGGATGATGGTGATCTGGCGTGGGTCGCCCACGCCCGCCGCCGCGATGCCCATTACGAAGCTGAGGTGACCTGGGAAGGAGCTCAGATAGGCTGTGCCCGGATCGAGCTTGAACAGCTTGCGGAGCATGTATCCGGTGAGCCCGATTATCAGGGCGAGCTCGATTGCGAGGGCGGCAACCGTGACCGGCCATTGCGCCAAGAGGCTAAGGCTGTCGCGGGCGACGTTCGTGCCCATCGACAATCCCGTCATCACGAAGGTGAAGTCCCGCAGCCAGCGCGGGATGTGCACGCCCACGCCCAGCAGCGCAGCAATCGCCACGGCCAGTGAGCCGCCCATGAGCCAGCCCGCGGGCGCCCCGGTCGCGTTGATCGCGAACCCACCCACCGCCGAAATGGCGATCGCAAGGAGGGTCTTCGCCGCAGCGGATCGCGGCCAGGACATACCAGTCGAACTCACCGGCCGGACAGCGCCGTTTCCGCCAGCCGTACCCAGTAGCTCACCCCAACGGGGATGATGTCGTCGTTGAAGTCGTAAGTGTCGGTGTGCAGCTCGGTTGAATCGCCATTGCCGAGGAAGATGTAGGCGCCCGGTCGAGCCTGGAGCATGAAGGAAAAGTCCTCCCCGCCCATCACGCCCGGCGTGCTGGGGTCCACGCGCTCGGTTCCCACCACGTCTTCGGCGACTTCGGCGGCGAAATCGGTCTGCGCCGGCGCATTGACCGTGACGGGGTAGCCGCGGGTGTAGACGGTTTCGGCGGCGGTGCCGAACCCGGCTGCGACATTGGCAGCCACCAGCTTGATGCGTTCCTCCATCATCACCTGGATGTCGGCGTCGAGGGTCCGCACGGTGCCCGTGATCTTGGCGCTGCGCGGGATCACGTTCGAGGCGTCGCCGGCATGGACCATGGTCACCGAGAGCACCGCTGAGCGCATCGGGTCGACGTTGCGCGACACGAGGGACTGCAACGCGACGATGATGTGCGCGGCCGCGAGCACCGGGTCCGCGGTCATGTGCGGGCGCGCTGCATGGCCGCCGACACCCTCCACCGCGATGGTGAACACATCGGTTGCCGCCATGATGCCGCCCGGCCGGATGGCGAAAGTGCCCGCGGCAATGCCCGGCATGTTGTGAAGGCCGTAGACCTCGGAGATGCCGAAGCGATCCATCAAGCCGTCCTGCACCATGGCGCGGCCGCCGCCGCCGCCCTCCTCGGCGGGCTGGAAGATGACAGCCACGCTGCCATCGAAGTTGCGCGTTTCGCAGAGGTACTTTGCTGCCCCCAGCAGCATTGCCGTGTGTCCGTCGTGGCCGCAGGCGTGCATCTTGCCGCTGACCTTGCTCGCGTAAGGCTTGCCGGTCCGCTCATTGATTGGCAGCGCGTCCATGTCGGCGCGCAGCCCTACCACCCGTCCGCTGCCGCCGTTGCGACCCTTGATGATCCCCACAACCCCGGTACGGCCGATCCCGGTCACCACCTCGTCCACCCCGAACGAGCGCAACAGTTCGGCCACGCGACCCGCGGTCCGGTGCACGTCGTAGAGCAGTTCGGGATTTTCATGGAAGTCGTGGCGCCACGCTGCGATTTCAGCGTGGTAGTCGGCGATGCGATTGATGACAGGCATGGCAATACCTTGCCTGCCGCGTGCGCGGGGCGTCAACCCGATGGCTTGCCCAGCCGGTTCGGATTTGCCATTGAGCGCGCGGAAAACCCGGGGAGGCCGATCCCATGAATATCCTGGTCGCCGTCAAGCGCGTCGTCGACCACAACGTGCGCATCCGCGTGCGGCCGGGCGGCAGCGGCGTCGAAACCGAGAACGTGCGGATGTCGATGAACCCGTTCGACAAGCACGCCGTAGAGGCTGCGGTGCAGCTGGCTGAAGCCGGTCATGCCGAGGAGATCGTGATCGTCTCGATCGGTCCGAAACAGGCGAGCGACGTGATCCTCACCGCACTGGCGATGGGCGCTCACCGGGGCCTGCTGATCGAGACTGCTGAGCGGGTCGAGACGCTGGCGGTCGCCAAGCTGCTCAAGGCCGTTGTAGACGAAGAGCAGCCCTGGCTGGTTCTCCTCGGCAAGCAGGCGGTGGACGACGACAGCAACCACGTCGGGCAGATGCTCGCCGGGTTGCTCGGCTGGCCGCAGGCGACCTTTGCGTCGGGGATCACCATGGGCGAGGGCCGCATCGAAGTCGCCCGCGAGGTGGACTACGGCCGCTCGGCTATCTCCATCCCGCTTCCGGCCGTGGTGACCGCCGACCTCCGCCTCAACCTGCCGCGCAACGCCGCGCTGCCGATGGTGATGAAGGCGCGGCAGAAGCCGCTCAAGGTTCGCCCGGGGAGCGAGTTCGGTATCGACCTCACGCCACGCCTGCAGGTTGAAAGCGTGTCTCCGCCCCATACCCGCCCTGCTGGGCGTCGGCTCGACGGGCCCGCCGAGCTCGCTCAGGTCATTGCCAACGAGCTGCGCCAGATGGAGGCGCCGTAATGGCCGCGCTCGTCCTCGCCGAGCACGACCTCGGCACCCTCTCGCCCGCGACCGCACGGCTGGTTGCTGCTGCTGAGATGCTCGGCCCCGTGGACGTGCTGGTCGCCGGCGAGGGCATCGACTCGGTCGCCTTCGCCGCCGCCCGGATGGCTGGCGTCGCGCGCGTCCGTGTTACGCAGGATCCAGCACTGGTCAGCCTTTCGGCCGAAGCGCTCGCGCCGCTCCTTGCTGAGCTCGCCGGCAGCTATTCCCACATCATCGCTGGCGCCTCGGCAGTTGGTCGCGACGTCATCCCCCGGCTCGCCGCGCTCCTCGACCTCATGCCGGTTACCGATGTGACGGCCATTCTCGGCCCCAACCGGTTTGAACGACCGATCTATGCAGGCAATGCCGTCGAGCGTTTGTCCTCCACCCAGTCCAGGCACCTGCTGACCGTCCGCGCGTCGGCCTTCCGTCCCGCTGCGGGCGGCAACGCCGCGCCCATCGAGCCGCTCGCCCACGGCTCGATCCCTGCAGTCGCCCAGGTGATCGCGACCCACCGCACCGCCGGGAACCGACCGGAGCTCTCGACGGCGCGCATCGTCGTCGCCGGCGGCGTCTCGGTCGGCTCAGCCGACGGCTTTGACCTCATCGTCCGGCTGGCCGAGCGGCTCGGCGCGGCCGTCGGCGCCACCCGCGCCGCCGTCGACGC
>JAEZBF010000074.1 GCA_023427545.1 Pseudomonadota bacterium | reverse complement strand
GCACTGGCCGCTGTCAGAAACGCGCCTGCTGCTCGACCTCGGCGGGGAAGGGCTGGTTTCGTTGACCTATCCGCGTGGCGAGGTGGTCCGCTTCGGCAACGACCCGTTTCACAGGGAATTCCCCGTTCGCCACCACGCCTTCGACATCCAAACCGAAACCGTGGCTCGGTTGCCGTTCGGCGAGCCGGTCCGAAAGCCGGCGCTCAACTTCGCGCGGATCGCCTGGATCGACACAGCGGTCCACGCCCTCCACCTGCGGCTGAGGCAGGTCTACGAGACGGGGATTGTACTGGGCGAGCACGAGGTCGTGCCTCACCTCGTCGCCGTCGCCGAAACGGTGTTCCACAGCCTCGACTGGCCGTCATCGTCGCAGGACTACGTCGCGCGCTTTGCACCGCAGGCTGGCCAGCAGCGCATCTGGGAGCTGCCGCCGCTCAAGGACAGCCCCGCCGGCCTGACCGACGCTCAGCGGCAGAGCGTGGCCGTCGCCGATGCCGCGCTCGTCGAGGAGCTCAAGCGGCTGCAGCAGGGCTACCCGCAACAGGGCGAGCTCCTGCTTACGGGGCACGCGCACATCGACCTCGCCTGGCTCTGGCCCTACGACGAGACGCGGCGGAAGATGCGCCGCACCTTCCACACCGCGCTCTCCCTTATGGAAGGCGGCAACGAGTACCTCGCGAGCTCGGGCTTCATCTTCAACCAGTCGACGGCGCAATACTACGCGCAGATGGAAGAGGACGATCCGGCGCTGTTCGAGCGCATCCGCGTCAAGGTTAAATCCGGCGGCTGGGAGACGGTCGGCGGCATGTGGGTCGAACCCGACACCAACATGCCGACAGGCGAAAGCCTGGTGCGGCAGATCCTCTACGGCCAGCGCTACTTCGAGGAGAAGTTCGGCGTCCGCCACACGGTCTGCTGGCTGCCCGACTGCTTCGGCTTCTCGGCAGCGCTGCCGCAGCTTTTGAGGCAGGGCGGCATCGACTCGTTCTTCACCATCAAGGTCAACTGGAGCGAGACAAACCGGGTGCCGACCGATCTCTTTTGGTGGGAAGGGCTCGATGGCTCGCGCGTGCTCGCGCACACCTTCAACAACCCGCGGGGCGGCTACAATGGCGAGCTCGGGCCGGAGGCCTATCTCGCCACCTGGCGCAACTTCCGGGAGAAGGTGCGTCACCACACCTCCCTGCTGGCGATCGGCTACGGCGACGGCGGCGGCGGGGTGACGCCGGAGTTCATCGAGCGCGAGATGCAGCTGCGCGATTTCCCGGCCCTGCCCAGGGCGCGCTGGGGTCGCGTGGAGGACTACTTCGCCGATGCCCACAAGGCGCCCAAGGCAAAGTCGCTGCCGGTGTGGCAGGGCGACATCTACCTCGAGCTGCACCGGGCGACGCTAACCACCCAGGGCGCCGTCAAGAAGCTGCACCGGCAGGCGGAGCGCGCGCTCATAACCGCCGAGACGATCGGTGCGCTCGCCGCGCTGACCGGCGCCGAGCTGCCGGCATCGCTGGAGCCAACCTGGCGGATGGTGCTCAAGAACGAGTTCCACGACATCCTGCCGGGCTCGTCGATCGCCGAGGTCTATCGTGATGCCTCCCGCGAACTCGGCGAAGCGATCACCGCCGCCAAGGCCGAGCAGGAGGCTGCGCTGCAGCAGCTCGTCGCGCAGCTGCCCGCCGGGGATGCCAGCCGCGCACTGGTCGTGGTCAACCCGTCGCTGTCGCCCCGAACAATCAACACCGCCGACGCCGACGTGGTGCCGCCGCTAGGCGTAGTAGTGCTCGACCACTCAACGCTGCGCCCGCCGGCACCCGTCGAGGTGACGGAGCGCAGCCTCGAGAACGCCCACCTGCGGGCGGTGCTCAACGACGACGGCACGATCGCGAACCTCATCCACAAGGCGAGCGGCCGCGAGGCGCTGGCCGGGCCGGGCAACCAGCTCTGGGTCTACCCCGTCGACAAACCGCGAAACTGGGACGCTTGGGACCTCGAGGAGGACTATGCGGCTTCCGGCGTTGCGCTCACTGCGGAGGCGATCGCGATCGTCGAAGGCGTCGATGGGCGCGGGCAGGTCCGCGTCACGCGGCGCTTCCGCGAGTCCACGGTGACGCAGACCTATAGCCTCGATGCCAACGGTCATCGGCTCGACATCGAGACCGAGATCGACTGGCACGACCGGCACTGCTTGCTGCGCACCTTGACGCCCGTGGCGGTGCGATCGACTTACGCCACGTTCGAACACGCCCATGGCGTGGTGCGGCGCACAACGCACGACAACACGAGTTGGGACCAGGCGCAGTTCGAGGTGCCGGGGCACCGCTTCTGCGACATGAGCGAGCCGGGCTTCGGCGTCGCGCTGCTCAACGACGCCAAGTACGGCCACAGCGCCAAGGGCAATGTGCTCGGCCTCAGCCTTGTGCGCGGTGCGGTCTATCCCGACCCGCTTGCCGACGAGGGGACGCAGCGCTTCACTTATGCGCTCTACCCGCACACCGGCGAATGGCACGAGGGCGGGGTGCGGGAGCAGGCCGAGGACCTCAACCAGCCGCTGCTGTGGACGAACGCCGAGGGGATCGCACCGGGCGTCTACACAACGCTGCAGCTGAGTGGCGTGCCGGCGGCGCTTTCAGGCTTCAAGCGAGCAGAGGACGGCAAGTCGCTGATCTTGCGAGTCTACGAGCCGGCGGGGCGGCGGGGCGAGGTCTCACTCGCGCTGCCGGAGGGATGGCGCGCGGAAGGCACCGTGTCGATCCTCGAAGAGCCGATGCAAACGGCCGGGATGCTGATGCCGTTCGAGGTGCGAAGCTGGCGGCTCGCGAAGAGCTAGTCGGTGACGACGGGCGTATCGCTGCGGCCGCCCCATTCGGCCCATGAGCCGTCGTAGAGCACCACGTCGGTCGCGCCGGCCTGCTCGAGGGCGAGCTTGAGGGTGGCGGCGGTCACGCCCGAGCCACAGGTGGTCACGATCGGCCGCGCCAGGTCCACACCGGCCGCCTTGGCGGCGGCGCGGATGGCCTCCGGTGACTTGATCGTGCCGTTCTCGACGACGCTCATCGCCGGGATGCTTTTCGCGCCGGGCATGTGACCGCTGCGCGTGTTGGGACGCGGTTCCGGTGCACTGCCGGCGAACCGGGCCGCCGGGCGCGCGTCGACGATCTGGCGGCTGCCATCGGCCACCCAACGGCGCATCGCCTCAAGGTCGGCAACATCCTCCGGATCGAACCGTGGCGTGAAGGTCTGAGGAGCGCGGCTGAACTCACC
>JAEZBF010000427.1 GCA_023427545.1 Pseudomonadota bacterium | reverse complement strand
TCAACCGAGGCCACCACCAACGTCTTCATCGAGAGCGCCTGGTTCGAGCCGAACGCCATTGCGGCGACCGGCCGGAAGCTCGGGATCGTCTCCGATGCGCGCTACCGTTTCGAGCGGACGGTCGATCCTGAATCGCTCCTGCCCGGCATCGAGCTCGCGACCAAGCTCATTCTCGAACTCTGTGGCGGCCAGCCGCACGAGGTGGTCCTCGCAGGTCACGTCGGAAGTCCGAACACGACGATCGACTTTCCGCTCGTCGAGGTCGGGCGCCTGACCGGACTCCGCCTGTCGGTGGACGAGATCACGCGTGTGCTCAGGTCGCTTGGCTTTCACGTCGAAGGCACAGGCCCGAGGCTTGAGGTGACCGTGCCGTCATGGCGTCCCGACGTCACCCAGAACGCGGACCTCGTCGAGGAGGTCATGCGCATGGTGGGCATCGACAAGGTGCCGCTCGAACCGCTCGAGCGTCTTGCGCACGTTGCGCCCCGCATCCTGACGCCCATCCAGAACCGCCGGCGTCTCGCCCGGCGCGCACTGGCGGCCCGCGGCTTCGATGAAGCGGTCACCTGGTCCTTCATTCCGGAGGCCGCCGCGCGCCGGTTCGGCGGCGGCGCCGAAGGGCTTCGCCTTGCCAATCCCATCGCGTCCGAGATGACAGACATGCGGCCCTCGCTGCTGCCCGGGCTTCTGGCGGCTGCGGCCCGCAACGCCAACCGCGGCCGCGCCGATATCCAGCTCGGCGAAGTCGGTCAGGTTTTCCTTTCCGATGCGCCCGAGGGCCAGCACACCTATGCCACGGGCATCCGGACCGGCACCGCATCGGTGCTCGGCGCCGGCCGCCACTGGCAGGGTGGTGGGCAGAAGACGACGGTGTTCGATGCCAAGGCGGACATGGCGGCGGTGCTCGACGCACTAGGCATTGATATCGACAAGGCGCAGCTGGTCGCGGAGCCTGCAACTTGGAGCCACCCCGGCCGTGGCGGCCGCATCCAGCTTGGTCCGAAGACGATCCTGGGCTGGTTCGGCGAGGTCCATCCCTCGGTACTGGGGGAGTTCGACCTCACCGGCCCGGTGGCGGCCTTCGAGATCGACCTCGATGCGCTGCCGGAGCCGCGCCGCCGTCCGACGCGAGCAAAGCCTCCGCTCAAGCTGGCCGATCTCAACCAGCTGACGCGCGATTTCGCCTTCGTGCTGGACCGCGCGGTTCCGGCCGCCACGCTGCTGAAGGCGGCGCGCGGCGCCGATAAGGCGCTGATCGCCGATGTCAGCGTGTTCGACGTGTTCGAGGGCAGGGGCGTGCCCGAGGGCAAGAAGTCCGTGGGCATCGCCGTTATCCTGCAGCCGCAGGAGCACACGTTGACCGAACCCGAGATCGAGAAGGTCTCGGGTGCCATTGTGGCGGCAGTCACCAAGGCCACGGGCGGGACCCTGCGATCGTGACAGCCACGAGCCGCAAGATGGCGGTGGCGAGCGGGCTTTCGCGCCTGCTCGACGCACCGTCATCGGCGGCAGCGCTGCCACCGGACAGCCCCTTCCGCCGCAAGCCGCGGATGCCCAGCCGGCCCCGGCCGCGCGATTTCTACGACAGCTTCGAGTCGCGAGTTCTCTTCTACGACGCGTTCTGGCACTGCGACGGCGAGCGTATCCTGCTCGTCGGTCCGCCGCCGCTGAACCTGGGGTGGGAGTACTACACCGCCAAATTCACCGCCCAGCCGCTCGACTTCTGGCTGGGCTCTCGGTTTTTCATCTCGGAATCCGTGATGCTCACCGAGCTCACGAATGTGCCGCGCAGCACCACCGAAGTCATCGCGCACATCGCCGGCCAGGAATTCGTCCTGCCGATCCGCCGGAACTTCGCGCCCGACCTGGCGGGGCAGAACGTGGTCTTCACGATGAGCCGCGACAACGACCTGCGCTGGATCACAGAGTGGGCGCGCTATCACGCGAGGGTGCACAACGCCGATGCCGTGGTGCTGTTCGACAATGGCTCGACCAGGTATGCGCCGGAGGACATCGAAGCCGCGCTGCTCGAAGTGCCCGAGCTCGCGCGGATCGCGGTGCTATCCTGGCCACAGTCCTACGGCGCACCCGACCGCGCCGTGCTGAACAACCCCTTTTATCCGCTGTTCCTGCAGATCAGCTCGATGAGCGTCGCCTTGCGCCGCTTTGCGCCCTTCGCGCACGGGCTTCTCAACTGCGACATCGACGAGCTCGTCGCGACGCCGCCGGGGACCACGATCTTCGACCTGCTGGACCGTAGCTGGCGCGGACTGATCGTCATGCGCGGACGCTACATGGAAGCGATCCCGGTGGCGGGTGCACCGCCGGTGGGAGAGCGCACCCACCGCCATTACCCCTTCCAGCTGATCGACCCGAAGGCGCGGCAGTCCCGGCAGAAGAAATGGGCGCTGCAGCCGACACGCCCCTGGACGCAGTCGCTGCGCGTGCATCCCTACATGCACTGGATCCGCGGCCGGCCGCTGCTGTCCAAGTCGACGCCGGCTGGCGTGTTCTACCGGCACTTCCGCGCGATCAGCACGGGATGGAAGGACAACCGCACAGTTCCGCCCACGCTGCCGCCCGAAGCGCTGCAGCGGGATGATGACTTAATCAACCTGACGCGGGAGTTTTGATGCAGCGACTGGTGCATTGGAGCGGCCTGCTGCTGGTCGCTGCGCTGCTCCTTTGCGCGCTCGTGCTGCCCTATGTCGGTGGCTACCCGCTCGCCTACGTGATGATGGGCCTCAGCATCGTGACGTCGCTGTGGCTGATCGTTGCGCGGAAAGCTCCGGAGCTCAGCCCCACCACGGTTCTGTTCAGCGTGGCGTGGCTGCTGATCCTCGTGGCGTATGCCATAACCGCGCAGGAGCCGCGCGACCTGAGCTACGTGCTGAACTTCGCGATGTTCCTGTTCTATGCGCCGCTCGCGGCGGCGTTCTCGCGATACGGAACGCCTCGCAATGCTCGCATTGTCGCGAGCCTTGCGCTGGCCGGCGTCGTGATCGCGTTCTGCGTCGCGGTCTACCAGAGCTGGGAGCTGCTGATGCCGCGGGCGGCGGGGTTCTACTCCGATCCGATCTGGGCGGCGCAGGCGGCGCTGGTGCTCGGCTTCCTGGCGCTGCTCGGACTGTCGCTGCCAGGGCGCTGGAGCCACCTGTTCTGGATCGGCCCGCTGCTCGGCACGCTGACCGCCTTCCTGGGGCAGTCGCGGGGACCGCTGGTTGCGGTGCCGGTGCTGCTTCTCATCGGGCTGGTCTTCGCGTTCCGCCGCTGGTGGTTGGCCCTGCCGGTTGCTCTGGCTGCCGGAGTCGCTGCGATCCTGCTGGTCGGGACGTTCTCGCCGACGAGCCTGCTGCGGCTCGAGAGCCTGCGCACGATCGCCGAGCAGGCGATCTACGGAGAAGCAATCACCGAGACCTCGACCAGCCAGCGCTTTGCCTTCTACCAGAGCTCATGGCAGGCGTTCCTGCATGCGCCCTGGTCCGGCTACGGCTGGCAGCATAAGATCGAGGCGATCGTGCCCTACCTCGCCGATGGCGGCGAGATGCTCAAGGAAGGGCACCACCACCTCCACTCCGACCTTGCGGATTTCGGTGTTTCGGCGGGCATCCTGGGGCTGATCGCGTACCTGCTGACGATCGCGGCACCCGTCGCCGGGGCGCTTGCCAGTGGTCGGGACAGCCTCTACCGGCAACGGCTGCTCGGGGCGGTGCTGCTCAGCGCGGCCTATTTCTGCTGCGGCGTCACGTATCTGATGTTCGGCTACGAGTTTCACACCACGCTCTACGTTGTCCTCGCCGCCATCCTCCTGGGCTTTTGCCGGCAAACAGCGCGCGCCTAGTTCGCCACGCCCAGACGCGCGCGCGCCAGCTGCGTGCCTGCCCCGAGTGCCTTGAGCTTGCCCTCGGCGACGTGGCGGGGCAGGGGGGCGAGGCCGCAGTTGGTGCAGGGGGAGAGCCGCTCGGCATCAACGTACTGGAGCGCAGCCTCGATGGTCGCGGCGACCTGCTCGGGTGTCTCCACGGTGTTGGTC
>JAEZBF010000392.1 GCA_023427545.1 Pseudomonadota bacterium | reverse complement strand
CTTGCCGACGCGCTCTACGGCGGCGAGCAGAACATGATCACCATCAACATGAGCGAGTTCCAGGAGGCCCACACCGTCTCGGGCCTCAAGGGCGCCCCTCCGGGCTATGTCGGCTACGGCGAAGGCGGGCGGCTGACCGAGGCGGTGCGCCGCAAGCCCTACAGCGTGGTGCTGCTCGATGAGGTCGAGAAGGCCCACCCCGACGTCCACGAGCTGTTCTTCCAGGTATTCGACAAGGGCATCATGGAGGACGGCAACGGCCGCAAGATCAACTTCAAGAACTGCCTGATCATCCTGACCAGCAACGTCGGCACCGAGGTCATCATGAAGATGGCCGATGAGGGGAAGACGCGTCCGAGCCAGCAGGAGCTGGAGCAGGCGATGAAGCCTGCCCTCACGCAGGTGTTTCCGCCTGCCCTGCTCGGCCGTATCGTGACCATCCCCTACTTCCCGCTCTCGGGCGAAATGCTGGGCGGCATCGTCCGGCTCCAGCTGAACCGCATCAAGCAGCGCATCAAGGATAACCACGAGGCCGAGTTCAGCTACACGCCCGAGGTGGTCGAATACATCGTGTCGCGCTGCAACGACCCGGATTCGGGCGGCCGCATGGTCGACAACATCCTCACCAACACGCTGCTGCCCGAACTTAGCCGGCACTTCCTCAACCTCGCGATCGAGCGCAAGGAAGTTCACACGGCCAAGGTCGACATCAAGGACGGCGCCTTCGCTTACGAAGTCGCCTGACCGGCAGAGCCTCGATGAAACGGAACGGCGCTCCTTGCGGGGCGCCGTTTTCGTTTCAGGTGATGGATGTGTTGGGGATGACCTGCGGCGCGGAGGGGTCGCCTTCCGGCGGGGCGCCCGAAAGCTCCGGAACTCCCGGCGCCGGAGTCAGCGGATCGGGCGGCAGCAGCAGGCGGTCGATCGCCGCCTGGTAGATGCGGAACTCCGGCGGGACCGGCGGCGCGGCGGGCGCACGGGGCGCCACCTTTCCGCTCATCTTCCGCTCCGCCCAATCGATGACATAGGCCACGTCGTGGCCGGTGAGGAAGGGATTGGCGGAAATGACGCCCTGGCCCAGCACGTCGACCAGCTGCAGGCCGGGATCGGCGCTGAGCACCGTGGCGGCGCCCTCCATACCGAGGAAGTGACAGAGATAAAGCCGCCCCGCCGTGATCGAGTGGCCGCGTGAACGGAGGTAGGACTCGCCCTCGCGCGCAAGGTTGCTCACCATTTCGCGGGCGATTGTGGGGTCGGCGCGCAGCGCCAGGAGGTCGGTCTGGTTCATCGACCGGGCGAGGTCCGGCCGGTAGGTGTTCATCATCCGGATCCAGGTGGAGTTGATGAACTGCCCCAGACCATAGGCGCTCGACAGCGGATTCTTGGCGGTGGCGCTGCCACCGCTCTCAACGTGGATGATGCGGTCGGTCAGCCGCTGCACCGCCTCGTCGTCGTCGGAGGTGACGGGCACCACCGTGGCAAGCGGATCGACAGCATCGCCGCCGACGTGCAGCTCGAACGTCAGCGAAGGTCCGGCCGTCTGTCCGGTGGTACCGACATAGCCGAGCAGGTCGCCGGCCTTGACCGACTTGCCGGGAGCGATGCCGGGGGCAAAGTCCTGCAGGTGCATGTAGAAGGTTTCGCGCTTCTCCGAGTGGGAAAGCTGGACGACCTTGCCATTGTCGCCCTTGTCCTTCGCAGACACCACCTTGCCTGCGAATGCCGCGAGCACGGGCGTGCCGGCGGGGGCCGCCCACGTCACGCCCGAGTGCACCGTCACCTTCTTGAGGACGGGGTCCATGCCCGGCCCGAACGGCGTGGTGAGAACGCCGCGGACCGGCGTCACCATGCCGGGCGGGGTCGCGACCGAACGCCCCGACTTGTTCTCCGAGAAGCAGGAATAGTCGCCATCCACCTGCATCTTGAAGACATAGCACTGCATGTTGCGGTCGGTGCCCTGCACCGAAACGTAGAGCACCCGGCCGATGCCGCCGTTGTCCCCCTCGCCGTCCTTGGCATAGGCGAGCACCAGCTTGTCGTCCGTCGTCGCGAAGGCGTTGAGATCGAAGCTGCGCGAGAGCAGCATTATCGCTTCGCCGAGCACGCCGGTCGGCACACGGTTGCGCACGGCGGTGGAATAGATCGCGTCGAGCAACCGGTACTGCCGGCCCGGCTGGGCGACCTCTTCCTGCCCGCTGTAGTTGAAGAGGTTCTCGTAAACCCACGGATCCGCGCCGCGCACCACGGTACCCTCGTCCGATCGCGAGAGCGTGCCGACATAGGAGCCGCCATTGTAGAGCGACATCTGGACCGGGCTGAGCACGGGCGATGTTGCCCGCTCACGGACGCCATGGATGGCGACGATGTCGCCGGCGACCAGGCCAGGCCGTTGCAGCAACGAGTTGAGCGCCTCAGCGAAGACCTTCGCGTCGTCGCCGGAGAAGCGGTTCTCCTGCATCAGGCTCTCGAGCGAGCGGTCGACCAGCACCTTGCCGATGTACTCACCGTCCGGCGAGAAGCGCTGCGTCTCGCGACGTACCGTGGCGACGCTGGTCGTATCCTCGATCTTCACAGCCGGCGCGGAGGTGGGCTCCACGATTGCCGCCGGGTCGACGGAAGGCTCGGCGGCGACCGGCTCAACCGGATCGACCGGTTCGGTCGCGGTGGGAACGCTCTCGGGCTCGCGCTGCACGACCGGGGTCATGGTCATCCGCTGCGACTGGTAGAGCGCGAAGTCTTTCGGGCTCGATGGCAGCGTCGTCATGAAGCGCTGGCTGGTCGTGATCATCACGTCCATCAGCAAGGCGACGTCCGAATTTACCCGATCCACAGGCACCTCGTCGGGACGGCGCAGGTACTTGGTGACCTGAACTGCCGCATCGTCGCCGAGGCTGATCTTCATGGGGTCGCCGGCAAGATCGACGATCGCCGGGATGTATACGGCCGGGGCGCCCCCGGCTTCCTCGATGGGTTCCGGCGTTTCGGGCACAGACGGACCCCAACCGAGCCAGCCCTGCCAAAGCGGCTGCTCCAGCACAACGAAACCGCCGATGCCGATCAGAACCAGCGCGGCGCCCGAGACGATCAGCCGGCGAACGGTATTGCGCCGGCGGCGCTTGGCGCGCTTGAGCTTGGCTTCCTTGAAGCTTTCGTCAAGCTGATGCATCTAGCGCACCAACGCTCCCCCCGACCCGGGCCGTGTGCCCAGGTCCTTACCTGAACGAGCCGGTCCCGGCCCCGAGCTTGAGCTTGGGCTTGGACGGCGGGGCCGCCGCAGGCTCGGAGGCAACCCTGGGCTGGCTGCTGGTGGTCGCCTTGCCCTTGCCCTTGCCCGTGCCAGCCTGGGTCGCCGGCGGCGTGCTCTTGGGCTTTACCGGCTTGGCCACCTTGGGCGCAGGAGGCTCGCAGACCCGCCCGTCCTCATCGGTCAGGCGCGCCAGCAGCACTTCGGTCGGATCGGTACCGGGCACTGATTCCTGCTTGGCCGCGAAGTAGCGGCGGAGCGCGGTGCGCGATCCCTTGCCCCAATCGCCGTCCACCGTCCCGGTGTAGCAACCGATGCGCGAGAGCTCCTTCTGCATCAGGCTAGCCACCTTGACCGGATCGACGCTTGGGGTCTCCTCCTCCGGGGGCAGGCTCGCGTCGCTCTCCTCGTCCTCTACTTCGACGCCCAGGACGGACGGCGTCGAGGACTGAAGCGGCTTCAGCGTCGGCGTGGTGGGCGACTCGCCAAGACTCGCAACGTTGGTGCTCGGCGCCGTTGCCGGCTGTGGCGTCGTCGCCTGCTGCGAGGTCGAACTGGCGGGCACCGTAGTCTGTTGCAGCGGCGTGGTGGCTGTCGGGCGGGGCTGCGTCGCCGTTGGCTGAGTGCCGAGGGTCGCAACGTCCGTCGCTGCGGGTACGTTCGTTGCGGCCGGCACCGTCGGCTTGGCGGGTACCGCTGGCGTTGGCTTGGGCTGGGTTACGGCAGTGCTGGTGGGCGGCACGACCTTCGTGGGCGTCGGCGCGACCGCCGCCGGCATGTCGAACAGCGAGGGCAGCGCGGAGTCGGCCGAAGCGAGCTCGACACCCGCTTCCGCATCGCCGCCGTTGAAGAAGAATTCCTCGTGCAGCGTGTCGTTCGACCATGGCTCCTGCACGCGATTGGTCTCGGTGAAGACCGCGTGGCGAACCCTGGTCATCATCCCCGAGATCGGCACGTCGGGAAGCATGACGCCCTCGGCGACGGCGGCGGCGAACGGCCCGTGCTCGCCCCTGCCGTCGGCGGTCACACCGCCCGGCCGGGTGGCGAAGGCGATGTAGGTGTTCGAGCCGCTGGTGACCATCGCAAGCCCCTGCCCGTCCTCCTTGCTGCGCACGCTCTGGGGCAGCGGATTGTCGCGGCAGGCATCGAGCAGGATGATCGTCTCGTGGTCTTCGGATTCGAGCTGCTTGATGATGCCGTCGAGCGAGACGGTGCGCTTGGCGACTGCGGCGCGGCTGTCGAGCACGGCGTCGACCGGCACGAGGTAGTTCTCGCCGCCCAACTGGAATCCGTGGCCGGAGAAATAGAGCAGCGCGGCGCCGACATCGCCCGAATCCGCGTCTGAAGCGAGCGTCTCGATCGCCTCCTGCATCTCCTCGAGCGTGGCATCCTCGAGCTGGGTGACCTCGAAGCCGAGGCTGATAAGACTACCCGCGATCAGCTGGGAATCCCCAACCGCGTTGGGCAGGCCGGGAACGGCCTCATAGTTCGAGTTGCCGATGATCAGGGCGAGCCGGCGCTCCTGCGCGTCGGCGGCGGCAGCCGACACCATCAGCCCGCCTACGATCGTGACCAGGAAAAGGAAAAATGCAGAAGCGCGGTGTCGCAATCCGATACGCCTTCCCAGAAATCTACGGTCATGAACGGCCCTGGAAAAATAACCGACTATCGGCCTCAAGGCCATCGGATTTCGGGCGCGTGAATAAACGTGAGCAGGTTGTCGACCACGATGTTGAACAAACCTGAACCATTGCCGCGGCAGAACGATGGCGATCTGGTGGTGCACTTCACGAGGTCTAGCGCTGCTGCTTGCCGCCGGTTCGCGTGGGGTGCGCGCGCTGGTGCGGACAGGACGATGTGCTACACTCCGCGCGCGGCTCATCCAGCAGATTTGCGACCGGTAGCGTCAGGGAAAATGACCGATCAAGCATTCGTGTTCGAAAGTTGGGCCGTAAGCCATCAGGGATGCGTCCGCGAGCTCAACGAAGATCGCTACCTCATGGAGCCGGCGACCGGGTTGTGGCTCGTCGCCGATGGCATGGGCGGACACGATGCCGGCGAAGTTGCGAGCGGCGCCATCGTCGAGCACATGGGGACGATCGGCATCGCCTCCTCGGCGGCCGACCAGCACGCCCGGTTCGTCGACCGGCTCACCAAGGCCAACCGCCAGTTGCAGGCCTACTCGGAGCAGCGCAACGGCGCGACGGTGGGCTCGACGATCGTCGCCCTCCTCGCCTACGAGGGCCAGTACACCTGCCTGTGGATGGGCGACGCCCGCATTTACCAGATACGCCGGGGCAAGCTGCGCCAGCTTTCGCGCGACCACTCCGAGGTGCAGGAACTGGTCGAAAGCGGCGTGCTGACGAAGGAAGAGGCGCGCAACTGGCCGCGCCGCAACGTCATAACGCGCGCCGTGGGGGTGCAGCCCGAGCTCAACCTCGATGCGGTCTATGGCGCAATGGAGGACAACGATACCTACCTCCTCTGCAGCGACGGCCTGACCGCCCATTGCACCGACGAGGACATCCTCGAAGCGGTAAGCGGTCGTCGTGCCAAGGAAGCCTGCGAAATCCTGCTTGATTTGACATTGTCGCGCGGGGGTACCGACAACGTCACAATCGTGATCGTACAGTGTCGTAACCCCGACGCTACCATTCCGGTGGCAGCGTCGGCCTAGGCGGAAGAACAGCGAGACTAGATGTCCAGCGACGAAGATCATGTTGGTGGGCTGCCGCCCGGCACGGTGCTGAGCGACACCTACGAGATCGTCCGCCAGATCGGCCTGGGCGGCATGGCCGAGGTGTACCGCGCCCGCAACATCCACACCGACGAGCCGGTGGCGATCAAGGTCGTGCTGCCCGAGTTTGCGCGCGACCAGACCAACCTCGCCCTGTTCAAGAAGGAAGCGACGGTTCTCTCGCGTCTCCACCACGATGCGATCGTCCGCTACCACACCTTCACCATCGAGAAATCGATGCGCCGGCCCTACCTGGTGATGGAGTTCGTCGACGGCATCGCGCTGAGCGACTTCATCAAGCAGGCGCCGCTCAACGCGGAAGATACCCGCGTCCTCATTTCGCGCATCGCCTCCGGCCTGCAGGCAGCACACGACGTGGACGTCATCCACCGCGACCTGTCGCCCGACAACGTGATCTTGCCCGAGGGCAAGGTGAGCAAGACCAAGATCGTCGACTTCGGCATCGCCAAGGCCGGCAAGATCGGCGAGGGCACGCTGCTGGGTGGCAAGTTCGCCGGCAAGTACAACTTCGTGTCGCCTGAGCAGCTGGGCCTCGCCGGCGGCGAGGTCACCGGTCAGTCCGACATCTACAGCCTGGGCCTTATCGCGGCGGCCGCGCAGCTCGGCAAACCGCTCGACATGAGCGGCTCTCAGCTCGACGTGCTGGAAAAGCGCCGCACCGTTCCCGATCTGAGCGGTCTCGACCCCAGCATCCGGCCGATCGTGGCGGCGATGCTGCAGCCGCTGCCGGAGAACCGGCCGCGGACGATGTCGGAAGTCATCGCCATGCTCGAGGCGCCCCCGCCCCGGATGCTGAACGACACCGGTACGGTGTTTGGCGCCGAGATGCCGTACTCGCCGCCGCCACCGGCGCGCGACCCGTGGGCAGACGGCCGCCCGCCCGAGCGCAGCTTGCCGCCGATGCCGCAGGGCTCCTGGCCCACGGCGGAACGCAGCCAGCCGCCCACCAGCTGGCCCCCGGCCAATGAGCAGAGC
>JAEZBF010000388.1 GCA_023427545.1 Pseudomonadota bacterium | reverse complement strand
GTGGCGATCGGCTACGCGCGCCGGCGGGCGGCGACCGCCGAGCCTAAGAACCCGGACGGCGTGGTGGACACCCCGCGCATGCCCGACCGCGGGACGTTCGGGCGGGACGACCGGGTGATCGTGCTGGCGCGGGAGTGAGGGATACCCGGCCTGAACATGCACCGAAGTCATTCCCGCGAAGGCGGGAAGCTCTGTTTGACGACGGTGAACGGAGATTCCCGCGTTCGCGGGAATGACCCGGTGGCCTTTACATGGCCTGTGTTACGCGATGACGCCGTTCCTGAGGGACTCCGAGATCGGTGCCGGACGTCCGGTCGTGGTCTCAATGCTGACGATCGACTCGTTCCGGCTCGCGGTAGCGAACGCTTCCATGACTTCGAGGACGTGGAGGGCGAGCTCGCCGCTGGCGCGGTGCGGCCGGTTGTCGACGATGGCGTGCGCCATGTCGGCGACCCCGAGCGAGCGGTAATTGGTGTCCGAATAAGGCAGCGTGATCGGCACCTCGTCCCACTCGGGGGCGCGGGGCCTGGCGATCTTCACCGGCCCAAGGAAGGTATTGGGGTCGGGCACGAGCAGGCTCGCCTCGCTGCCGAAAAGCTGAATCGGAACATGGGCGTGCTTGGGAACGTCAAAGCTCAACGTGATCTGTACGAGGGCGCCTGAGGCGAAGATCAGCGTGCCGGTGACGTGGGTGTCGACCTTGACCGGCATCATCTGACCCTTCTTGGGCTCGGAGCGGATCGGGCGTTCCTTGAGCGGGGTGACGCTCAGCGCCTGGACGCGGCTGACCGGACCGAGCAGGTTGACAAGCGCGGTGATGTAATAGGGGCCCATGTCGAGCACCGGGCCGCCGCCGATGTCGTAGTAGAAGGCCGGATCGGGGTGCCAGTATTCGTGCCCCGGCCCGGCGAAGAAGGCGTTGCCGCCGACCACCTTGCCGAGCGCGCCGGAATCGACCACCGCACGCGCCTGCTGCTGGCCGCCGCCGAGGAAGGTGTCGGGCGCCGAGCCGATGCGCAGGCCGCGCGCCTTGGCGGCATCGACCAGCTGCCTGCCCTCGGCGAAATTGATGCCCAGCGGCTTTTCCGCATAGACGTGCTTGCCCGCTTCGAGCGCGCGCATGCCCACTTCGACGTGGGCGCGGGGGATGGTGAGGTTGACGACGATCTCGACCGCCGGATCGGAGAGCAGCGCGTCGACCGAGACGGCGGGCACGTTGAACTCGGCGCCCTTCTTTTCCGCCACCTCGGGCCGCATGTCGGATACAGCGCGGACATCGAGGACGTCGAAGGCCGGCATGGCCTTGAGATACTGGGTCGAGATGTTGCCGCAGCCGATGATGCCGACGCCGATCCGCCTCGCCATTGAGAACTCCCCTGCTCTTGTCGGCCGGCTCGCCGCCTGACCAGTTTGTTGCGGCGGCATGTTTGCAGCCAGACGCGGCGCAGCGCCAGCCCATTGAGGTACGTTCGCCAGAATTTCTTCGCCCGCCTGCCGGCGGCACTTTTGCCGCGCCGGACCTGCGCTGATATAGGGCGGCATGGACGACATCCTCCCCACGATCATCGACTACCGACCGCCGCTCGAGCCCTGGCTGAGCGTCGTCTACGAGGACGCCGACCTCGTGGTGCTCGACAAGCCGAGCGGCCTGCTCTCGGTACCGGGGCGGCACCCCTCCCTATCGGATTGCCTGGAAGCGCGGGCGCGCGGCCGCTGGCCGACGGCAGGCATGGTTCACCGGCTGGACAAGGACACGTCGGGGGTAATGGTGCTTGCGCTCAACAAGCGCGCGCATGGGCGGCTGGGCAGCCAGTTCGAGCACCGGCAGACGGAAAAGAGCTACGTCGCGCGGGTGTGGGGAACGATGGCCGACGACGAAGGCCTGGTCGACCTGCCGCTCGCGACCGACTGGGAGAACAAGCCGCGCCAGCGGATCGACCATGAACGCGGCCGGGCGGCGCAGACGGCGTGGAAGGTGCTGGCGCGCGAGGGCGCGGCGACCCGCGTGGCGCTGACACCGCTGACCGGGCGCACCCACCAGCTGCGCGTGCATATGCTGGCGCTCGGGCACCCGATCCTCGGGGACCCGTTCTACGCCGAGGGCGAAGCCCTCGTGGCGGCAGACCGGCTGCAGCTCCACGCAGAAACGCTCGCCTTCACGCACCCGACGACCGGCGAGCCGATGCGGTTCACCGTCCCTGCCCCGTTCTGAGCCGGAACGGGCTTGAATAGCCGCACCGGCTCGTCAGTTGATACGGACGCGGCGCGTCACCTGTCCGTTGCTCTCCCAGTAGGTGTGCTTGTTGGCAATGACCGGATCGTCCATCGCCGGCTGGACGTTCCCGGCCCTGTCGAACGCCCGGGAGGTGATGGTGTGCTCACCGGGGGTGGGGCTCGGCCAGGCGACCGCCCAGATCAGCCAGGCGTGATCTGCCTCCTCGCTGCGGTCGAGTTCAGCCGGCATCCAGTCGCCGT
The DNA here is from genome assembly GCA_023427545.1 of Pseudomonadota bacterium. Classification (GTDB taxonomy): domain Bacteria; phylum Pseudomonadota; class Alphaproteobacteria; order Rhizobiales; family Devosiaceae; genus JAEZBF01. The sequence continues at coordinate 2,699 of JAEZBF010000388.1, read as the reverse complement.
CGTCGACCTTGACCTCGACGCGTTCAATCGGTGCGCCCCAGGCCGCTCCGACGATGCGGTGGTCTGAGCCGGAGACGGCAACCTTGGCCGGGGCCGATTTGAGGTTCACCCGTCCCACCGAGGTTTCGGCCCAAACCTTTTCGCCGTCGTGGTCCTCCTCCCTTATGGTGACGTAGTCGCGCGCCATCAGCAGGCTCATGAAGCGGCGGTCCCGGACCTCGATCCGCTTGAGCCACTTTGCATTGGCGATGCCGTACCATCCGGGCGCAATCAGCCGCAGAGGAAAGCCGTTCGCGGCGGGCAAGGGTTCGCCGTTCATCTCGTAGCAGAGGATGTTCTCCGGGTTCATGGCGTCTGCGAGAGACATGCTGCGGGCGAAGTTCTGCTTGAACGAGACGTCGCGGATGCCGTCGTGGAGCTCGATCTGACCGACGTCGGTGCCCCAGAAGACGACCTCGATGCCCTCGTCCCGCACGCCGGCTTCCTCGAGGATTGCGGCGAGAGGCGTGCCGGCCCACTTCGCATTGCCGATGCCGCCGGTGAAGAACGGGAAGCCGTGGTTGCCGGAACATTCGACGGTGAACACCACCTCCTGCCTGGGACGGGCCTTGATCTGGTCGAGCGTGAACTTCAGCGGCGTTCTGACGAGTCCGTCGACCTCGAGCGACCAGGAGCCGGCATCGATCACCGGCCGGTCGAAGTGCGAGATCGAGAAGAACTGGTCATTGGGCGTGATCCAGCTGTCGAGCTTCTCCCAGACCAGCTGCTGCTGGATGCCGACCGGATCGGGATTGGGGTCGGGCTGATCGAGCCAGGCCAGCACGGTTTCGCCTTCACGCGCAGGGAAGGCCCCCGCGCGCGACGATTGCAGCAGGGCGACGGCGGTCAGCGCCGCAGCGCCGCCCTTGATCATGAATTCTCGTCTTGGAAGGTCATGCACGATCATTCTCCCCGGTTTGAACGTGGACAAAGTCGTTGCTGAACTTGGGAAGACGAGCCGTTCCGGATGCCAGCGCATTGAAACAGGCAACACATCGCGTCGCTGAAAGAGGAGCGATAACGCAGCGACGAAACCTGAAGCGGCAAGACTTCCCCGAAGCCGGCAATGTGCTCTCCTGACCGCTGACAAGTCAATAGGCCGCAGATTTGCCTGTTTTCTCCCGGATATCGCTAGACCATGTTTTCATGTGCTTCCGTCCGAGCGACCGTTCTCTCGCGATGCCAGAGTAACACGTCACGATTACTGACGTGATCGAACAATTATTTGGTGCAGAAGAGTTATTGAGGACGGCGGGGGGGCCGCGGCCGGCCTTGAAGCGGACGTCGGCTCGATCCGCCGGCGCACGAAGGCCAGGGCAGACTTTCGGGCCAACGAGCATGGCGGCGGGAGCTTCGCTTCGGCGCAGCAGCCGCGGACAGGAGAAGCCTTGCCGCGCTTGCGCAGCGCGGCGGGCTCGTCTAGACCAATCCGCGCTGCACCCGTAGCTCAGCTGGATAGAGCGCTGCCCTCCGAAGGCAGAGGTCGTGAGTTCGAATCTCGCCGGGTGCGCCAATTCCTTTTGCCGCCAGAGCCACCCGCGGGAGGCTGCCAGCCCGAGGGTGTTACCTCGCGTAAAGGATCAGGGGACCTCGACGATCGCCTTGATCAGTCCCGACTTTTCGGTTGTCCAGACCGGCAGGTCGTGCACCACCGCATGCAGGCTGGTGCGGTGGGTGATGATGCGGTCGAGGTCGACCTCGCCGGCCAGCAATGCGCGGATCACCGTATCGAAGTCGGCGCTCAGGGCATTGCGGCTGGCAAAAAGCGTGAGCTCGCGGCGGTGGAATTCGGAATCGGAGAAGCTCAGCCGGCCGGGGACGATCCCGACCATGACGTAGCGGCCGCCATGCCCGGCGAAGCCGAACGAGGCTTCCATCGACTTCGGATTTCCAGTGGCATCGAACACGACGGGGAAGAGGTCGCCTGACGTCGCGTCAGCAACCTTTTGTGCCGCGTCGCCGTCTGCAAGCAGCGTGGACTCGGCGCCGACTATGGACGCGACGGCCTGCGTCCGGTCGGCGTCGCGGTCCATCAGGGTGACGCGGGCGCCGGCGAGACGCGCAAAGAGCGCAACCCCGAGGCCGATCGGTCCGGCGCCGACGACAAGGGCCCGCTGGCCCTCCATGGGGCCGGCGCGCCGGACGGCGTGGGCTCCGATGGCGAGAAACTCGACCGCTGCGCATCCGTCGGCCGACAGCCCGTTGCTGCGCACGAGCTGCCGCTCGGGCAGCACCAGATACTGGCTCATGCCGCCGTCCTCGTGGACGCCCAGCACCGAGAGCTTCATGCAGCAGTTCGGCCTCCCTGCTAGGCAGGCCACGCAGGTGCCGCAGGCCCGATAGGGATTGATGGCAACAAGATCGCCTGCGGCGAACGTGGATCCAGCGGGCGCCTCCACGACCTCGGCGGCAAGCTCGTGGCCCATTACACGGGGATAGTTGAGGAATGGCTGGTTGCCTTCGTAGATGTGGTAATCGGTGCCGCAGATGCCGACGCGGCGGATGCGCAGGAGCACCTCGTCCGTCCCCCGTGCCGGTGCCGGCCGTTGTTCGAGGCGCAGCGTGCCCGGCTGGGCGCAAACCACCGCTTCCATGGTGTTCATAGGCGAGATCGATCCGTTCGCTCGGGTTATCAGGTAGGAGAGGCCGCAGCGTCGCTG
>JAEZBF010000380.1 GCA_023427545.1 Pseudomonadota bacterium | reverse complement strand
GGGCTACTGGCTGGACCTGCTCTGGGCGAGGAGAGGAGGCGCGTGCTGCGGCGTCGCTGTCGGGTCCTCCTCCCGCGCAGCGGGGGGAGGTGGCGCGATAGCGACGGAGGGGGGCGGCCACAGGGCGAGGTGTATCGGTAAGTTCGCGCTGCCGACTGTGGGGCGGTGAGTCATCGGGATGGATTCCCGCGTTCGCGGGAATGACCTCGGTGGGTGGGCATGAGTTGGGGTGACTGCACGACCCCTCATCCGGCTGCCGCCACCTTCTCCCTCAAGGGGAGAAGGCGGTGACGGAGAGGGTAGTGGCACGCCCTCGTGGTTCGACGGGTTCACCATGAGGGCTACTGAGGCTATAGGGCCGCCCCCTCCAGCCTACGGCGGTCCCCCTCCACTGCCTGTCGGCGGTCCCCCTCCCCCGCTCGCGCGGGAGAGGAGGCCCGACTGTGAGCCCGCGCCGCGCTACGGTAGTTTTTGTTCCCCCCGGAAGAGGGGGGCGTGGGTGGTCATGAGGGCGGTGATCGCTTCGGCGGTGCGGCGGACTTCAGGGCGGTGCCGGTCGTCGTGGTGGCTGACCAGCCATTGTTCCTGCATCAGCTCGGCGATGGGCGGGGCGACGCGGACGAGGCGGGGGTCGGAGTCGGCGGCAAAGCAGGGAAAGACCGAGAGGCCGGCGCCGGCGGCAACGAGTTCGAGCACCGAGTGCGGATCGTTGCCGCGGACGCCGATTCGGTCGCCGTGGTGCGCCATCAGCCAGCGTGCGGAGGCGAGGTTCGCCGCTTCCCCGACGACGCCCACGAACATGCCGGCTTCGACGCCGTTGATCAGCTGCCGCCCGGCATAGAGCGCGTGGGCGACCCGGCCGATCAGCTTGCCGGCGAGGTTGGGTTCGACTGGACGCGCCGAGCGCAGGCCGAGATCGGCAGCGCGGCGGCCGATGTCGACCTTCTCGTTGGCGGTCACGAGCTCGATGCGCAGCCCGGAATCCACCTGCCAGAGCTCGCCGATGTGCCGGGAGAGGAACTGCGACGTCCACGTGCCGGCCGAAATCCGCACGATGTTGTTGCCGACGTTGCCGTCGCGCCAGCGCCCGATCGCGAGCATGGCGTCCTCGACCTGCTCGGCGTGGCGCAGCAGCTCCTCGCCGGCGTGGGTGAGGGTGTAGCCGGTCTGGGCACGGACGAAGAGCGGCTCGCCGATCTGCCGCTCGAGCGCGGTGACGCGCCGCCCGAGGGTTGCGGCACTCAGCCTTGAGGTCGCCGTGGCGGCACTGAGGCCGCCCAGCCGGGCGACATCGAGAAAGAGCCGCAGATCGTCCCAGCTGAGTTCCATTTTGCAGAAATGAAAAACCCGTTGCGACGCTGTCCGTAGCGCAGGAAGCCCCGGCCGGCAATATTCAGCGCGTCGGCGACGCGGTCTCCCAACGACGCGCCGACGGCAGTTGCCCGGCCGGGCTTTTCGATTTTCGTCATCAACGGGCAGCGCGTCTTCGCGCCTGCTCCGGCACGCGACAAGGAAACCAGCAATGTTCGGGCAATTGAAGAAGCGCCTAGCGGACTGGCTGCTCTATGCGGAAACGGTGCATCACCTCAGCTGGCTCAACGACCACCTGCTCGCCGACATGGGTCTGGAGCGCCGCGACATAAGGCGGTTCGCCCGCGAGGCGGTCAGCCGCAGCAAAGCTCAGACGAAGAGCTCCGTGCGCTGGAAGGTGGTGACGTCGACGAGGCCGAGGTCGGAGATCCGCAGTTCCGGGATCACGACCAGGGCCAATAGCGAGTGCTGCATATAGGCGTTGTTGAGAGTGCAGCCGCACTCGGCCATCGCGGCAACCAGCCGCTCGGCCTTCCTGGCGACCACTTCGGCCCGCTCGTCGGACATCAGCCCGGCGACGCGGAGTTCGACCAGCGCCAGCTCGCGGCCCTCCGAGATCACCACGACGCCGCCACCGACTTCGCCGAGCCGGTTGGCGGCGAGCGCCATGTCGGCGCGGTTGGTGCCGACGACGATCATGTGGTGACTGTCGTGCGCAACGGTTGAGGCGACGGCGCAGGGCTTGTTGTAGCCAAACCCGGAGACCAGTGCGTTGACCACACCGCCGGTGCCGCGGTGCCGCTCGACCAGCACGATCTGGCAGACGTCGCTGGCGGCGTCGCTCGCGACGAGCCCGTCCTCGACCGGCAGGTCGCGCACCAGAGCGCGGGTACCGGCCTGGTTCTCGATGACGCCGATCACCCGCGCGGTGACGCTGTTGCGCCCCTCGGGCGCGCGGATCGCGAAATCCTCCGCGGCGAGCCGCTTGCCGAGCCTGACGGTGCCGTGGGCCGAGGCGGGATAGCTCCAGGCGGGCACGTCGATGGTCAGGCTGCCGTTCTTTGCAACGACCGCGCCGTGCGCGATCACCGTCTCGATCGGCAGCGACACCAGGTCGGAGGTGATGACCATGTCGGCGCGGCGCCCCGGCGTGATCGAGCCGAGCTCGCGCTCGAGGCCGAAATGGATCGCGGTGTTGAGCGTCGCCATCTGGATCGCGGTGATCGGCTGGAGGCCCTGCGCGATGGCGTGGCGCACCACGCGGTCCATGTGACCTTCGTTGACCAGAGTGCCCGAGTGGGAGTCGTCGGTGCAGAGGATGAAGTTCCGGCTGTCGAGCCCGCCCTCGGTGATCGCCTTGACCTGCGCGGCGACATCGTACCAGGCGGAGCCGAGCCGCAGCATCGCCCGCATGCCCAGCCGCACCCGGGCGATGGCGTCCTCGGCGCGCGTGCCCTCGTGGTCGTCGGCCGGGCCGCCGGCCACGTAGGCTGCGAACGGGCGGCCGAGGTCGGGCGAGGCATAGTGGCCGCCGACCGTCTTGCCAGCGGCCTGGGTGGCGGCGATCTCGGCCATCATCCTGGGGTCATTGGCGGCGACGCCGGGGAAGTTCATCATCTCGCCCAGCCCGATGATGTGCGACCAGCCCATCGCCTCGCGCACGTCATTCTCGTCGATCGTCGCGCCCGGCGTTTCGAGCCCTGGCGCGCTCGGCGCGCAGCTGGGCATCTGCACGTAGACGTTCATCGGCATCGCGGCGGCTTCGTCGTGCATCAGCCGCACGCCGGGCAGGCCGAGGACATTGGCGATCTCGTGCGGATCGATGAACATCGAGGTGGTGCCGTGCGGAATGACGGCGCGGCAGAACTCGGTGACCGTCACCATGCCGCTCTCGACGTGCATGTGTGCGTCGCACAACCCGGGGACAAGATAGCGGCCACCCGCGTCTATGACCTGCGTTTGGGGGCCGACGCAGTAGGAAAGGTCGGGCGCGACCGCAGCGAAGCGCCCGCGGGCGATGGCGACGGAAATGCCGGGAATGATCTCGCCGGAATGAACGTTCACCCAGCGCCCGTTGGTCACCACCATGTCGGCCGGCCGGCGGCCCATCGCGACGTCGACGAGATCCTTGGCGGCATCCTGCCAGCTGGGTAACGGCACGCGGTTCTCCTGAGTGGGCGGGTGCGCGTTGAGCAGTACCTGCCACCGCCTGAGCGTGTGGCCTGCCGGGTCCTCG